>CANLAC010000093.1 GCA_947488645.1 Actinomycetota bacterium
TCAATCCCTTGTCCCGCAGGATCATCTAAAACCCAATCTTCATAGCGCTTACCAGGATAGAACGGACAGACATCGCCGCAACCCATTGTGATCACAGCATCTGATTCTTGGACAGCCTCTGGTGTTAAAACCTTTGGCGTGTTATTTGCAATATCAATTCCTAGTTCAGCCATTGCTTCAACGGCAATTGGGTTGATTGAATCTTTAGGAGCACTACCTGCTGAAAGAACTTCTACGCGACCTTGACCAAGTTCTCGCATAAACCCTGCTGCCATCTGTGAACGTCCTGCATTGTGGACGCAGACAAAGAGAACAGTTGGTTTATTTGCCACTCTTCAGACTCCTAGCAAGCAGTAATCCCACACCAGCGCCAATTAACTGCGCCAGAATAAATGCTGGAACCGAACTGAGTTCGATACCAGCAAAGGTATCTGAGAAAGCGCGCGCAAAGGTGACTGCAGGGTTAGCAAAAGATGTAGAGGAGGTGAAGAAATAGGCAGCCCCAATCCACCCTGCAACAGCAAATGGAATGTACTTGCCACTCTTTTGAGCACCAACAAGTTGAATCACAAGAATCAGACCAGCTGTTGCAACGACCTCGCCAAGCCATAAGCCTGCACCTGATCGAGCATGTGCTGAGGCTTGAATTCCTGGAAGCTCAAACATTGCATTAGCGGTGATAACTCCAAGAACTCCACCGAAAACCTGGGCAATAACATAGAGAACTAGTTTCTTTGCTGAAAGGCCTTTGTTGAGAAAATCAACCAGCGATACGGCGGGATTGAAATGTGCACCACTAATTGGTGCAAGCATTTGAATCAAAACAGCCAAGATAAAGACTGTTGCAATCGCAACGATCAGTAGTTGTAGGGCAACATCCTTAGTTAATGAGGTTGCCATGATTCCTGAGCCAACTACTGTGGCTGCAAGAACACCGGTGCCTACAAACTCTGCGATTAATTTATTAATTTTCATTATGAAACTGCGATGATGTCAACGACGAAGATCAAAGTTTCATTTGGTCCAATTGGGCCTGATCCATTTGGACCATATCCCTTATCAGCTGGGATAACGAGCAAACGACGTCCGCCAACCTTTGCACCTGGCAAACCTTCTTGCCATCCTGCGATAACACCAGAAAGTGGGAATGTCGCTGGCTGTCCACCAGACCATGAAGACTCAACAAGTGCGCCATTTGACCATGTCATCAATGTGTAATGAACGGTAAGGGTTGACGTTGGCAGAATTTCTGTGCCAGTACCAACGATGATGTCTTGTGTCTGCAATGTTGCAGGTGCTGCACCTGTTGGTGGTGTGATTGTTGGAGCTTCACCTGCGTTACCTGTTACCGCTGGTAATCCTGCTGCTGATCCTGACACTGTGTCATCTCCTCCGAATGTAGTAATTGATGCAAATGCAATTGCTGCTACGGCCAATACCGCAAATATTTTTACTAGAGTCTTCTTTGGCATTACTCTCCCCGTTATTCGATTTCGCCTATTAGTTTAAATTCCCCATCACCGATCTGACCCTGCGCGCGATAGAGCTCTAACTTGGCGCGGGTATCGGCAATATCAAGGTTTCGCATAGTTAATTGTCCGATGCGATCTACTGGTCCAAAGGCAGCGTTTTCGGTGCGCTCCATTGACAGTTTTTCTGGGTGATAACTAAGTCCTGGGCCAGTTGTGTTGATGATTGAGTAATCATCACCGCGGCGCATGCGAATAGTTACTTCACCTGTCACAGCAGATGCAACCCAACGCATGAGGGATTCACGAAGCATGAGTGCTTGTGGATCAAACCAACGTCCCTCGTATAGAAGACGACCTAAACGGCGACCTTCTGCGTGATAGTTAGCAATAGTGTCTTCATTATGGATTGCACTGATTAAACGCTCGTATGCAATAAAGAAAAGCGCCATTCCTGGTGCTTCATAAATTCCACGACTCTTTGCCTCAATAATTCTGTTTTCAATCTGATCTGCCATACCTAGTCCATGGCGACCACCAATTGCATTTGCTTGTTTCATCAATTCAACAACATCAACAATAGTTTTGCCATTGATAGCAACAGGGCGACCTTGTGTAAATGAGATTGTCACATCTTCAGTGTCAATCTTTACAGCCGGATCCCAGAAGCGAACACCCATGATTGGTTGAACTAACTCAACTGAAGTATCCAAATTTTCAAGGCTCTTTGCCTCATGTGTTGCACCAAGAATGTTTGCATCCGTTGAATACGCCTTTTCGGTGCTGTCGCGATATGGCAAGCCATGTGCGACTAACCATTCAGACATTTCTTTACGTCCACCAAGTTCTGTTACGAAATCTTGATCAAGCCATGGCTTGTAAATTCTTAAGTTTGGATTTGCAAGCAGGCCATAACGATAGAAACGCTCAATGTCATTACCCTTATATGTTGATCCGTCGCCCCAGATTTCTACTGAATCTGAATGCATCGCGCGCACAAGCATTGTTCCTGTGACTGCGCGTCCCAAAGGAGTTGTATTAAAATATTGTTTTCCGCCAGAACGAATATGAAAGGCACCGCAAGCAATTGCAGCTAGACCTTCTTCAACAAGTGCGCTCTTGCAATCAACAAGGCGTGAAATCTCTGCGCCGTATTCCTTTGCGCGCACTGGCACTGACTCAATATCTGGCTCGTCATACTGGCCAAGATCTGCTGTGTAAGTGCAAGGCACAGCGCCTTTGTCTCGCATCCAGGCAACAGCTACTGATGTGTCGAGCCCACCAGAAAAGGCGATACCTACTTTTTCGCCAACTGGAAGGGATGCAAGGACCTTGGACATGTGCCAAGTCTAACGGATGTTAAGAGTAGGAAGTTTCTTCTCTAAGGCAGGAGTAAGGCCCCATTGTGCGGTAATTTCGAGATATCTATCAATATCTAACTTCTCTGGCTTTGCATCTGTCTTGACTGCACGAATCATCAAATTACGTGGAGTGTGTTCTCCCCCAACAAACTCAATGACCTCAACTCTATATCCGACGATTCGTAATAGCTGAGCGCGCAAAGAATCGGTCAAAAGATCACCAAGGCGCTCTTTCATTAAACCAAACTTTGTTAGTGCTCCCCATGGTTCTGGCGCACTATCTATTTGCTTCTGAATATCGTGATGGCAGCATGGTGCAATCAACAAAAGCTTAGCTCCGCCGTTAACAGCCCATGCAATTGCATCATCTGTCGCGGTGTCACATGCATGTAAGGCGATTGCCACATCTGCAGCATCTGCCGTTGTCTTTGAAATCTCTTCTGCTTTGAAGTTAATTGTTTTTGTAATGCCCAGTTTTTCGGCAATCGCGTTGTTACGATCTCTTGAATCGGGACGAACATCGATGCCTGTTACTAAGACTGGGATTCCAGATTTCATCAGGAACTGATGGGCTGCAAAGGTTAAGTAAGCATGTCCACAACCAAGATCTGTAATGCGCAAAGGGTTTTGCGCAGTGGGCTTATGAATCTGCCCAGCCTCAATTGCAGCGTTGAGAGTTGGCGAGAGCAAACGCAAGAACTCCTCGACCTGCTTGTACTTATCTTGACGGGAAGGCTTAATGATTCCTTTAGCATCTGCGATACCAACTTCACGTAAGAAGGGATCGTTTGAATCTAACAGTCGATCCTTCTTTTTATCATGTGCCAGGTTTTGTTGTGATTCACGCTTTTCTGTGTGCACCTGGGCATCCCCGCTCTTTGTTATTCGCACCGAGTATGCCTCGTGAGTGCTTTCCACGGTGATGTTTGCATAGCCGCTATCTAGTAACTCATCTACGGCGACCTGTTGTGGAAGTAAATTCTTTGTTGTCGTTGCACGTCCATCGTTTTGCATCAATTGCAGGTTTAAGGCGCCTTTGATTTCAATGAGTCGAATGTCAATACGTTCAAAATCAACCTGCATGTTGCGGCGTCGGCCAGATAAAACCGCACGAACAAAGGTTGTTGTATCAAGAATCTTTGAACTGGCAGCAGCCAATGCGTCTTCGCGAGATATCTGCATGGTCTTAGCGAGGAGCAATAATCGCTGTGCCCTTTTCATGATCCAGAATAGTTAGCTCATGATTTGGTAGGGCCTTTGCAAAATCCTCAGCTAACTTTCGCTCACCTTCACGATTTACATCATCAATAATGATGATTGCAGATGCTGACAACTTGTCCTTGAACTGCTTCAAAGCTGGATATCGCGCTTCAGGGTTTTTTGATCCTGGTGGGCCATCAATAATTAGAACATCGATTTTCTTAAGATCTTTAATTGCTTCAACGTCATACCACTCAGATCCGTTGGCATATGGCTTCAATGGAGCTATTCGAACATCGACCCCGCGCACCTTGTGCTCCTTGAGGAGTGCAACAGTCTTTGCACCCCATGCATCTGAGTTATCAATGCTCACAATCTTTCGTGCGCCTGACTTGGAGGCAACTAATGTTGAAATACCTGAACCTAGTTCAACTACTAATCCAGGTCTATTCTTCTTAACAATCTCAGAGATCGTAAGCAATAGATCAGGTGATGCAGCCCAGCTGCGCGTTGATGGGATGGCGGCTTTGAAATCTAAAAGATTAGTCAACTGAGTGAAGGCTTC
>CANLAC010000094.1 GCA_947488645.1 Actinomycetota bacterium
GGCCGGCGCGGATTCCAGCGCAACAAATAACTACAGTAAAGTTAAGCCGTTAGGGGCGGTAGCTCAGTTGGTTAGAGCCCGGAACTCATAATTCCGTCGTCGTCGGTTCGAGCCCGACCCGCCCCACTAGTAATTGCAATTGGGCTAGACCAAGCTGTTGCGCCATCAATTTGTTCAACACGTAGACGGTAGTGCTCACCTTCTACTGTGCTTTCTTCTTTATCTTCAAAGACAAAATCAGCATCCCACGGACCGTTGAGATCTAAAATATCTAGTTGTACTACATCGCAATAAGAACCTGTGTAGATCTCTTTGCTCACAGGTCCACGTACTAATTCAGATGCTGGTAGCGCAAACTGTATTGATTCCATCGTGTCGCGTGCTCTTATAAACCGGGAGTCGGCGCTTTCAACAGTCTCCTCTAGATGCATTGTCATCACATCACTAATGAGCAATTCATCCAACTTCAAAAATATTGCATCAGATTGTCCACGAGTGTGGACCTCAAAATCTATGCGACTCCTTCCATCTTTGTGAATTTCGGCATGCTCCATGTGAAAATTAAAGAGGTCTGAAGAATCAACTTCTTGGATTAGGTCACGTCCAAAGTCCAACCAACCTTTCCAGATTCGATAACCTCGAGGATTGTCATGCCCTACAACACTCGAGGGAGACTTAAATGCAACTCTCAATACATTCGATTGACCAAGGGTGCCACCGAAATTGCGAGAAAAAACACTCTTGTTCCCTCGTATGATTTCAATTTGCTGCAATGGTGCTGTTCCTGCAATAGCTGCATGAATTTTGTGAGGGCCTTCTTTTGAAATGGTCCCTCCCATTTCAGTCCCATCAACACTAAAATCTAAAAGTATTCGTTCACCTGAAGTTGCATACACTGATCGATTACGAATTGCTGAAAACACGTTCTCTGAAGTTAAAGCAGGTGCCAAAGCTCCTGTTAACCCATTCTTGCTTTCAACAATTGTTGGGGATGCTGATGAGTACCCTGGATGGCCCTGATGATTATCTGACCCCCCAACAAAGCCAACGTGGTGTCCAAAATCCAGATACCTCTGACCAAACCACTCGAAAGCTCCATGTTGAGAAACTATTTCGACACCAGCAACTAGTTCAGCATCGGCTTGTTTCCAATCACCGATCTGGTGTGCGTGAGGAATGACTAAGACGTCCCCATCATCATTTAAATGCTTCAGTGCTTCGAATAAGCTTCCCAAATTATGTGCTTTGTGTAATCCGACAATTTCTCCATCACGTTTACGGAAATAGACATTGTGATGTCCGCCTAGTCCCGGTGGCGCAGTCCACTCGTAAGCAAGTAGTGGCACGAAAGAAGACTCTTCTTCATAACGCGCTAAGCAATCTTGTAAATGTTTCCACTTGAAGTCATCTAGAAATACATCGTGTTCGGATAAGCAGAGAAAATCTAGGCGTGCATCATCTCTTCCGAACTGGAAGTAAGCATCTGGTGAGCCTTGCCCGTCCGCAAATTCGCAATGCCCATGCAGATCCCCCCAGTAAATATGATTCTTAACATTCTTTTTCACCCATACTGGGTCGCTAAAGCAAACGACACCATCGGCAGAGGTGATTTTGAATCTGTACGTGCCTTCATTCTGTATCGATATTCCATCAATCTTTACGATAGCTTCATTTCCAGATGGAATTTGCGCTATCGGCTCATCATTTAAAGTAATTTCATATCCTGGAATTACTCCTGTTGCTCTATTGCGGGCCATATCCTCGACTCGCAGAACTAGTTCGAAGGATTCACCGATCCCGGTAACGGCCGGCACAAATCCATGCACGGAGCGTGCAGGGCCACCAGCGACTTCGAAACCCGGACTCTCGAATGTTACAAAATTTCTATTTCCAGCAAAATCCACATATATAGGTAGTTTGAATCCATCAGTTGATGTTGATTGAACTCTAAAACCAGCGCTGCCCATCGAGGTGTCCCCATATGTAATAGTCACTGTGTCGCCTGTGACTAAATCTGCTCCGGCTAATTCAAAAAACAGAACAGGTATTGGTGCACGAATACCGCCACGTAGTCCACGCATATCCAAACTGCTTGCGCGGAATGTGGCACCAATGCGGCTTGTCTGAACTGACACATAATTTTCCGCACTTGGATTTTCATACTGTGGTATCCCATGGTCTACAAAACCATTGCGAGCAATGAGTAATCCTCCGCCTTGTCGGAGTGACAGGGTCCCTACTGAAAATACTTGTTGAAAGGTTTCCAGACTATTCACGATCATCGCAGGCTTGCGGCCTAAGGCGAAAGTTCCAAGAGACCCAAAATGTTCCTCTTTTAATGTGAGTTCTTCAATCATTTGATCTAAATCTTTAGAGGATACGATTGGATCTCTTTTAAGAACACTAAACTCTCCCGCGATACTTCCTACGAAGACGCTCGTCATAAAGAAAGAACATTCGACTGGAAGAGCTATGCCCGTCAGTGAAAAACTATTTGCCCATTCCCATAATAACTTTCCACGTGAAAGTAAGGTTTCTGGTGTTGTTGGTTCTTGTCGAGCTGAAACCTTTAGCGCTTCAACCTGATTTCTCAGTGAACTACTCATGTAGTCATCCACTTTGTCGATCATTTACATCTTCGTATCTGGAGGAATCATTGCTGGGCGTAGCAAATAGACATAGCCATAACTGTAAACTGTTTTATAACTTTAAGTCAACGAGTAACCCGCCCCACCCATAGCTATAAATAACTAACTCGTCGGCTCAATCCCGAGAGTTATCTCTCAAATACCTAATTGTTGATAAAACTCAGTTCACCCAACTTACTGCTACCACTCACTTAACTCTCTCCTATGTGTCTATTGGGCAAACCTAGGCGTAACTTTTAGGTATGAGCGATCGAGTCTTACTTGTCATGGATGATACTTTTGAGTTATCGACTATGGCTGCCGCACTTAAATTGCACGGAACAAATGTAATAGGAGAAGCGCAGAAAGAGTCGTCCGCGATTTTGTTAATGCGAAGCATGCAACCCAATGTGCTCCTCATTGATATGCATCTTTCAGATGAACACTCGATTACGATCGCAAACAATATCCGTAAGGAAACACCAACTATTGGTGTAGTTGTATTGGTGGCTTGTGCAGATCTTAGATTGCTAGGGGAATTCAGGTCTAACCTCCCGGCAGGTGCCAAAGTTGTAATCAAGAAATCCATGAATAACGTTGCCACACTGTGCGATGTGATTTCAGAGTCAAGAGTCCTTGAACCAGATTCCCCTGTCACATGGGTTAGTGGCAACGTCTCACTCCATGAGAAAGCTTTAGAAAATTTGTTGTCGCAACTGACCGATCTCCAGATTGAAACCTTGCGCCTTGTGGCAGATGGCTTAACAAATGCTGAGATCAGTCGAATGAGATTTGTCAGTGAAAAAGCGATCGAACAGATTGTTTCTCGGATTGCATTGGTGCTCAATGTGCAGCCCGACAGATCAAAGAATTTACGTGTCCAATTAGTTGGTGAATATTTCAAATGGATAGGCGCGCCTAGGCACTAATTTTGCTGTTCTTTGAAGTTACAAAGGTAAAGTTCGCGCTTATGGAGCTAGTTGAGATTCGGGCGCAGTGGAACCAGGTGCTTGATGCCCTCGAGTCAGAAAATCGCGTTGCATGGATTGCATACTTTGATGCTCGCTTAAGCTCATTTGAGAATGGAACTTTGACATTAGATTTTTCAGATAGCCGAAAGTTTGCTACATCACATGAATACTCAGAAACTCGACCTAATCTGAAAGCTGCCTTAGTTGAAGCGATCAAATCCACTATCGGCATAGATGTTGAGATTATCGAACAATGAGACTCAAGATCTATCTACTTGCTCTGTCTTTAGTAGTTGCAGTCATAGGGGCGCCGCAATCTGTTGCAGCCACCTCTGCCTTATCTATGTCAGTCAAGCAAACACCCAGTGCTTCTGAAACTTTGCTCACTTTGTATGGAAATCTGAAGCCAAACCGTTCTGGCACGACTGTAAAGATCCAAGTTGATACAGATGGAAAGTGGACGACAACTCGCTTTACGACAAAGGTCACCAAAGTTGGAACCTGGAAGGTTACCGCCCTTGCCACTGCACTAAACGCGAATGTTCGCTATCGCGCTGTTTCCGTAATAGGTGGAAAAAGTCTGTATTCACCCATTCGCTCGATCACTGTCAAGCAGCAACCTGAGATCTCAAATACTGATCCTGCTCAATTCATTGATTTAACTGGCCCTGGTGGTCGCATTCATGGCGCTGATATCAGCCGTTGGCAGCATCCAAATGATAAAGCAATCGATTTTGTAAAAATGTATGAAGCAGGAATGCGATTTGTATTTATTAAGGCATCAGATACTCGAGAGTCAGCTGATCTACTAGCCATTAAATACGCTGCGATGGATCATTACGCTGCACAAGCTGCCGGTATATACACAGGTTTTTATCACTACGCAGTCTTGCCTGATGTAACAGACCCAGAAGACATCAAAAAGGATGCTCTGGCACAAGCCCAGAAAGTTGTATGGCGATTAGCATCTATGGGTGGCTATA
>CANLAC010000095.1 GCA_947488645.1 Actinomycetota bacterium
GTGGTGGATTGCTAGAAAAGACAAAGATTGGCGATGTCATCCTTGCCATGACTGCGTCAACAGATTCAAACATCAATCGTCGTTTTACTAACAACCTAGATTTTGCACCACATGCAGATTTCAAACTCTTGCTTGCTGCCTATGAAGCGTCAAAGGGCAATCCAAATGTTCATATCGGTGGCATTGCCTCAATGGATTACTTCTATGATGAAACAGATTCTGCGCAAAAGTTAATTCAGCACGGGGTGCTCGGTGTGGAAATGGAAGCTAATGCTCTGTATTCAATTGCAGCGCGTAAGCAACGTCGCGCTTTGGCTGTGTTAACTGTCTCTGATCACATCATCACCCATGAATCTATGCCATCTGAACAACGCGAGAAGTCACTCAATGCCATGGTTGAAATTGCACTGAGCGCAGCTCTGAACGGATAGAAATGACAACCGCTGAACTCTTACTCCTTGGCATCGTTACTTTCATTCTGATTGATTTTGCTGCAGGTCGAGTTATTGATTTCTTGAATGAAAGTAACAAAAACGTTGCCCTAACAGGAGTGGCCGCAGAGATCTATAACCCAGATGAGTATGCAAAATCCCTTGAATACGGCACAGCCAAATACAAGGTGGAGCTGCTGACCTCAGTAATAACCACTGTAATAATGCTTTCAGCCATCATTTTGGGCTGGTTTGCCTGGCTAGATCAGGTAATTCGGGACAGATACAGCAATGATTTGCTCGTAACAGTGATTTTCTTTGGAGTACTGATACTGGTTTCCATGGTCGGAACTCTTCCCATTTCCTATTACTCAACCTTTGTTATCGAAGAAAAGTTTGGCTTTAACAAGACAACCAAGAAGCTCTTTGTTATGGACACCATCAAGCAGTTGCTACTTAGCATCGCACTTGGCCTGCCAGTAATTGCGCTAATTGCCTGGATCTACCAAAGCTTGCAATCCACCTTCTGGCTTGTTGGTTGGCTTGCAGTCTCGGCTATTACCCTGTTCATGTTCATCTTTGGCACACGCATCTTTTTGCCAATGTTTAACAAGTTAAAGCCACTGCCAGAAGGTGAGCTTCGCTCTGAAGTTGAGTCTTACTGTCAATCTCAAGGTTTTCCATTATCAAAACTGTGGGAAATGGATGCTTCAAAGCGTTCCACAAAACTCAATGCATTCTTTTCAGGCATGGGTAAAGTAAAGATCATTGGTCTCTATGACACCCTGATTGAAAAGCTAACAACTAAAGAGACTGTTGCAGTGTTGGCCCACGAAGTAGGTCACTACAAGCGCAAGCACGTCTATACAATGTTTGCTTTTAGTAATGTGCAAACTCTTGTCATCTTTTCATTAATGGGTTGGTTACTTGGTAATCCAAATCTTTCAAAGGCCCTTGGCTCAGATACCCCAAGCTTTCATTTATCAATGATTGCTTTCTTCATGCTCTTTACTCCTGTATCAACTGTGCTTGGCTTGATTAACAATTCATTCTCACGTCACAATGAATACCAAGCAGATCAGTACTCAATCGACACCTATCCAGGTGCTCGGGACCACATGTATTCAGCACTTAAGAAACTATCTGTTGAATCTTTAAGTAACTTAAATCCGCACCCTGTATACGTTGCAGTGCATTACTCGCACCCACCAATTCTGGATCGATTGGCTAATCTAAAGAAATAGCCTGTTATTACAATAGAAAAGCCCCTGATTTCTCAGGGGCTTTTCTTATTAAGTATTAACTAGCGAGGTACTTCAACCTCATCGAGACGAACAGCCTCACCAGAACCTTGTTGGTCAAATGGTGTGAAGTCGTACTCGTCATAAGCTGCATAAACTGCGGCCTTTGCTTCTTCCGTTGGCTCAACACGAATGTTGCGGTAACGGGCAAGACCAGTACCAGCTGGAATCAACTTACCGATGATGACGTTCTCCTTCAGACCGAGCAATGGATCGCTCTTCTCTGACAGTGCAGCATCTGTAAGTACACGAGTTGTTTCCTGGAATGAAGCCGCTGACAACCATGACTCAGTTGCAAGAGATGCCTTAGTGATACCCATAAGTTCTGGGCGACCTGAAGCAGCCTTTCCACCTGATGTCACAACGCGACGGTTTTCAGTTTCGAAACGACCACGCTCAACAAGCTCGCCTGGAAGTAGATCTGCATCTCCTGCTTCAAGCACAGTGATGCGCTTTAGCATTTGACGAACAATTACTTCAACGTGCTTATCGTGAATTCCTACGCCCTGTGAGCGATACACAGACTGGATTTCATTAACCAAGTGAACCTGAGTTGCACGTGGTCCAAGAATACGAAGAACCTGCTTTGGATCAATCGCGCCAACAACCATCTTCTGGCCAACTTCAACGCGTGAACCATCTTCAACAAGTAGCTTCTGACGACGAGTGATTGGGTAAGCGACCTCTTCGCCTCCATCATCTGGAGTAACGACGATCTTCTTGCCCTTTGCATCTTCGCGGAATGAAACAACACCTGCTGTTTCTGCGATTGGTGCAACACCCTTAGGTGTACGAGCTTCGAAGAGCTCAACGATACGTGGCAGACCGTGAGTGATGTCATCACCAGCAACACCACCAGTGTGGAAGGTACGCATTGTTAGCTGTGTACCAGGCTCACCGATTGACTGTGCTGCAATGATTCCCACTGCTTCACCGACTGCAACTCGCTGACCTGCTGCAAGTGAACGACCGTAGCAAGCTGCGCACTGTCCGACCTTGCTATCGCAAGTTAGAACTGAGCGAATCTTTACTTCGTCAACACCAGCTGCAACGAGTTCATCAATGTTGCGATCTCCAAGATCTGTACCTGCTGGAAGAATTACCACGCCATTAACAACTGCATCCTCAGACAATGTGCGTCCGAATACTGAAGTTTCAACGTGATCAAACTTAACTAGGCCACCTGACTCTTGACGAACACCAACCTGTAGAACAAGACCGCGATCAGTACCGCAATCCTCTTCACGGATGATGACATCCTGAGCAACGTCGCAAAGACGACGAGTGAGGTAACCAGAGTCAGCGGTACGAAGCGCTGTATCTGCAAGACCCTTACGAGCACCGTGAGTAGAAATGAAGTACTCAAGTACTGAAAGACCTTCACGGAAGTTTGACTTGATTGGGCGAGGAATAATTTCACCCTTTGGATTTGCTACAAGTCCACGCATACCGGCAATCTGACGGATCTGCATCATATTTCCACGAGCACCAGAGAAGACCATCATCCAAACTGGGTTAACGCGAGGGAAGTTTTCTTCCATCTCCTTACCCACTTCAGCTGTTGCCTTTGTCCAGATCTCGATCAATTCCTGACGACGCTCGTCATCAGTGATGAGTCCCTTTTCATATTGCGATTGAACCTTGTCAGCCTGTGTTTCGTAGCTTTCAAGAATTTCCTTCTTGCGTGGAGGTGTAACAACATCTTCGATACCGATTGTTGCACCAGCGCGAGTTGCCCAGTGGAAGCCAAGTGACTTCAACGCATCAAGCGTTTCTGCCACAACTACCTTTGGATAGAACTCAGCAAGGCGATCAACAATTGATCCAAGCTGCTTCTTTGTTACATCAAGATCAACAAATGGGTAATCAGCTGGAAGCGCTTCATTAAACAATGCGCGACCAATTGTTGTTTCAATCGTCTCTGATGTTGGGGTCAAGCGAATTTTAATCTTCGCTTGCAATGACACTGAGTGCTGATCGTGAGCCATGATCGCTTCTGAAATCGAACCGAATGCACGTCCCTCGCCCAGCTCGTTGTCACGAACCATTGTTAAGTAGTAAAGACCAAGAACCATGTCCTGTGTAGGAGATGTAATTGGACGGCCTGATGCTGGTGACAAGATGTTGTTTGAAGACAACATCAAGATACGAGCTTCTGCCTGTGCTTCAGCAGATAGAGGTAAGTGAACCGCCATCTGGTCACCGTCGAAGTCAGCGTTAAATGCTGTACATACGAGTGGGTGAATCTGAATTGCTTTACCTTCAACCAATTGTGGTTCGAAAGCCTGAATACCTAGACGGTGAAGGGTTGGTGCGCGGTTAAGCAGAACAGGATGCTCTGCAATAACTTCTTCAAGCACATCCCAAACAACTGGACGTGCACGCTCAACCATACGCTTTGCAGATTTAATGTTCTGCGCGTGGTTTAGATCTACAAGTCGCTTCATTACGAATGGCTTGAAAAGTTCAAGTGCCATCTGCTTTGGAAGACCGCACTGGTGCAGCTTCAACTGTGGACCAACAACAATTACTGAACGACCTGAGTAGTCAACGCGCTTACCGAGCAAGTTCTGACGGAAACGTCCTTGCTTACCCTTAAGCATGTCTGACAATGACTTCAGTGCGCGGTTACCTGGACCTGTAACTGGACGACCACGACGACCGTTATCGAACAACGCATCTACAGCTTCCTGCAACATACGCTTTTCATTGTTAACGATGATCTCTGGTGCACCGAGATCAGCTAAACGCTTCAAACGGTTGTTACGGTTGATAACACGACGGTATAGATCATT
>CANLAC010000096.1 GCA_947488645.1 Actinomycetota bacterium
TCTTGGGTGCAGCCTGTGCTGGAACAGCCACCATGACGCCACCGGCGACAACTAGTGCTACTGACAATGATGCGATTTTGCGAAACATGAAAGAACCTTCCCTTGTAATGGTGCCAATCTTAGCGACTGGGTACTGAAAGAAGACTTAAAACGCGCCGAGAGTTGGTAGGTATGACTGTTACTTTCGCTGCTTCTTCCTCAGGTTCATTCCAACTTTTCTAATGATTGATCGCGGAAGAGTTTGAATCACGAAGACAAGGAGTTGGTATTGCCAACCCGGAACCGAAACCGCCTCACCCTTGAGCGCATCACTCCACGACTTTGCAACCAGCTTGTCAGAATCAAGCCACATAAAGCTTGGTAAGCCCTTCATGGACATACGACCACGCTGATGGAATTCGGTTCGAGTAAATCCAGGGCACAAGGCACTGATCTTGATATTTGTTCCTGCAAGTTCGGTGTGAAGTGATTCAGACAAAACGGTTAGGTATGACTTTGCAGCGCTATAGGAGCCACCTGCAATATATCCAGCAACGGATGAAACATTGATCACAACTCCTTTGTTGCGCTGCCTCATCATCGGAAGTGCCACATGCATTAGGCGCATTGGGGTGCGAACTAAAACATCAAACATTTGCTGTTCTGCATCTAGAGCAGACATTGTGAAAGCTTTGTTTAATCCAAAGCCAGCGTTATTGATCAACACATCGACCTGATTGTTAGCGATGTAGTGCTCAACGGCCGCGCACCCTGCATCAGTAGATAAATCTGCCTGAATAATGTGGGTTTGGACATTAAACTTTTCCTGCAAACCTTGAGCACGCTCTCGCAAGCGGGGCATATCGCGGGCGACTAGAACAATGTTGTAATTGTTCTCAGCCAACAATCTAGTAAAGCTTTCACCAATCCCAGATGTTGCACCTGTTACTAACGCCCACGATTCCACCTAAACCCCGATTCCTGCGGGATCCTCATCCCGGATATGCCAACTGCTTCCATACGATTCAATCAGATCCAAGAATGGCTTTGGTTCTAGCCATTCCGGACCAACAACACCGGCAGGTTTCCAGGTGCCATTAGCAATAAGTTCCATCGCAATAACGGGATTAATTGCGGTCTGCCAAACAACTGCTTGATCTCCATAATTTTTCATCGACCATTCATTGTCAACAACGTTATAGATGTAACAGGCGTAAGGCTTTCCCTCTTTGTTGAGACCCGCAATATGTGCACCTGCGCAAGTCTTTCCGTGCATAATCGGGCCAATCGTTGCAGGATCTGGCAGCAAGGAAGCCAAGAAATCGCGAGGCGCAATTTCCATGCCGCGGTAACTAACCTTCTGCTTATTTGAAAGACCGAGAGCATGAATAGTTTTTAGCTTTTCAATAAAGTCATTCCCAAGACCATACTTAAAGGTTACTTTCTTTGCTTTAATCTTTTGTGGAATCAAAGCAACTTCCTCGTGTTCAACATCTACACATTCAACTAGTCCAATGCCTTCGGGGAAATCGAAGGTCACGCCACCTGTAAATGGCTTAGCTGTATGCCAACCCTCGTTCCAAATTAGTGGGGGATTAAGACACTCTTCAATTGTCGTCCAGATTGAAAATGATGGAGCAAATTCATAACCATCAACGGTAAGACTTGAACCATCCAAGATTGTTACAGCATCAATTTCACTGAACAAATAGTCTTGTGCATACTTTGCAAAAATATCACTCATGCCAGGTTCGACACCGATCCCTATGAGCGCGTAGTTGCCTTGGGTTAGCCACTCATCATGTTGAGCAAACTGATCATCGCCTAGCTTCACACCAACTTTGTTAAATGGATCTGTTGGATGAGCAATTGATAGTGACAAGGCCATGTCCATGTAATTAACGCCAGCATTTTTAGCCGCGTTAAAGATGTTCATTACAAAACGCGGATCAACTGCGTTAATAACCACATCAGGATTGACCTTCTTGATCAATCCTTCGAGAGCCGCCAGATCGCCGGCATCCACCTCCACTGATGTAAATCGTGGGTCTTGGATTTTCTGGGTGACAGCGTGCGCTTTTGAAGCATCGTAATCAGCGATAACTAACTCAGTGATAAATGACTTACGGGATGCGATATTTGCGATTGCACTGCCAACTCCGCCTGCGCCGATAACGAGCGCTCTCATGGTTGGCCTTTCGGGTAGTTTTCGAACCCACTATGGATTCAAGGGAAGGTTATCTATACCGCTAACCTTTGCCAAGCACCATTGGTGTTAAGTCCCCGTAGCTCAGTGGATAGAGCAACCGCCTCCTAAGCGGTAGGTCGCAGGTTCAACTCCCGCCGGGGACACGCAATTAAAGTTAAGAGAAAACTACCGTTCGTTTTCCAACAATAAATACTTTGTCATCTGCATAAAACTTCACTGCTTTTGCTAAAACTCTGCGCTCGATATCGCGACCGATTGCAATTAGTTCTTCAGGGGTAGCGACATGAGTCACATGTGCAACATCTTGTTCAATGATTGGGCCTTCATCTAAATCACTTGTCACAAAGTGAGCAGATGCCCCAATGATTTTCACACCACGTTCATGAGCCTGGTGATATGGCTTTGCACCTTTAAACCCAGGTAAGAATGAATGGTGGATGTTGATTATTTTTCCTGGCAGTTTGTTGCAGAATTCCTGAGACATAATTTGCATATATCTAGCAAGAACTACGAAATCTATTTTTAGGTCACTTATTTGCTTAAGTATTTCTGCTTCCTGAGAAACCTTTGTTTCTGCAGTGACAGGCAGATATAGAAACTTAATTCCGTGAGATTCAACAAGAGTGCGTAAATCTTCTCGGTTAGAGATTACAAGTGGAATTTCAATATTGAGCTCGCCAAGATCTTCTAAATACAAAAGATCGCGCAAACAATGACTCTCTTTGGTAACCATGACAAGTGCGCGTGGTTTTTGTGCAGTCGGACGAATATGCAGTGAAGGATTGAACTTAGACAGGCCATCGCTCAAGCTTTTCGTAGCGCCCTCTATTCCTTGCGATGTTTCAAAACGGGTACGCATCACGAAGGTATTTGTGCTCGGATCTGTGAACTGCTGGTTTTCAATAATGTTTCCGCCACAGGTAAGAACCGCTGAGGTCATCGCGTGAACGATGCCAGGCTGATCCGCACATTGCAGGGAAGCGATTAGATCCATGTACCAAGCCTAAAGGGAACTAGTGAGTAATGGTAAATCGCTGCATCCATTTAGGCGCCCACCAGTTGCGCTCCCCAAAGAGTCGCATAAGAGCGGGCACTAATAGGCCGCGAACAATGGTTGCATCCAGGATTACGGCGAGTGCAACACCAAAGCCCATGGATTTAATTGATGTGACTCCACTAGTAATAAATGATGCGAAAACAACGGCAAGCAAGAGTGCTGCAGCCGTGATGATACGAGCTGATCTTTGCAGGCCAACTGCCACTGATTCAATATTTGTCTTTCCGGCCAAGTGTTCTTCACGGATTCGAGAGAGCAAGAACAATTCATAATCCATTGATAGTCCAAAGACAACTACGGCGATCAAGATGACGATTGAAGTATCAACAGTTCCTGTTAACGTAAATGATCCAATGAGCCACTGAAGATTTCCGTCAATAAAGACCCACGTTAGCGCTCCCATTGTTGCACCGAGGGAGAGAAAGTTAAGAAGGACTGCCTTGATTGGCAAAATTATTGATCCAGTAAAAATAAAGATCAATACAAGAACGGAGAGAATGACCCAGGCCAATGCCCATGGCAAGGTACGTGAAATACCATCTTGTGAATCTGTGTAATCGGCGGCAACACCTCCAACCAAAGTTCCAACAGGTGCATCAACGTTTCGAACATCATGAATTAACGCTTGCGCATCTGGTGTCCGTGGCAACATTTCTTGGTAGGCGACAACTCTTACATCTTTGCCAATTGTTGCCGGCGGCATTACGGCAACAATGCCCGAAACCTTAGCTAGGTTAGCTGCGTACATATTGATTTCATCAATTTTGTCTGAACCGTTTCTGATGATGATCTCAATTGGATTTCCTGTTTGTCCAGGAAATCTCTCGTCTTGAAGCGCAGTTGCGATAGCTGCCTTGTTATCGGCAGGCAACATTCGTGAGTCGCCTTGTGAAAATTTGATATTAGTAATTGGCGCAGCCATGATTCCAAGAATTACTAAAGAGAGAACTACTGCCGCAACCGGACGCTTCATTACTAGACGCGCTGTTTGTGCCCAGCGGCCATCTTCTTTAGGAGTAATTGCCGAACGACGGACAACACCCTTATCAATTTTTGATCCCATGAGAGCAAGAATTGGTGGTAATCCAATAATTGCACCGACTACTGCAAGTGCCACAACTGATACTCCGGCGTATCCAAATGATTTTAAGAAAGGCAGTGGGAAAAAAGTAAGTGACAATAAAGTAACTAACACAGTCATTCCAGAGTAGAAGACAGTCTTTCCAGCACTTCCCATAGTTGTAACTATTGAATCTTCCACACTCTTTCC
>CANLAC010000097.1 GCA_947488645.1 Actinomycetota bacterium
ATCCAGGTCTATTCTTCTTAACAATCTCAGAGATCGTAAGCAATAGATCAGGTGATGCAGCCCAGCTGCGCGTTGATGGGATGGCGGCTTTGAAATCTAAAAGATTAGTCAACTGAGTGAAGGCTTCAGTTTGTCGATATGCGATCATCGAGCTCTTTTTGTTCTCGACAGATAACTTCTGGATGTCTCGTGTGATTGCAGCAGAGGTTTTGCTCACCTTTGAGTGAAGTGATCGCAGCAATTTGGCGCAATATGTGACACCTAACAGAATTAGGAAAAGTAGAGCACTATAAAGAATCTCCATGTATCAAGTGTACCGTCGATGGGATTAACCCCTTTTAAGGCGGGTTTTGAATTAATAAATGAGGCAACTGTGCCAAAACGTTATAAAAGCGCAACCTTGAGGGAGTTATTACACACTTTTTACATTGTCTCTGTATTGCCCTATCCGTAACCTTTCACCATGAAATCTTCGCCATGGTGGAAAGAAGCAACGATCTATCAGATCTACCCACGATCATTTTTTGATAGCAATGGTGATGGTGAGGGCGATTTACCAGGAATAACTTCAAAGCTTGAGTACGTAAAAGCGTTGGGCGTTGATGCAATTTGGCTGAGTCCTTTTTACACCTCCCCAAATAAAGATGGTGGCTATGACGTTGCCGATCCACGTGATGTTGATCCACGCTTTGGAAACTTAGCTGATGCTAAGAAAATGATTGATGTCGCACATTCATTGGGTCTGCGCGTCTTAGTTGATGTTGTTCCTAACCACTTTTCAGATCAGCATGTGTGGTTTCAGGCTGCGCTAAAGGCTGGACGTGGTTCGCCAGAGCGTTCACGTTTTCATTTCTATGATGCAAAGCCTGATGGAACTCCCCCTAATAACTGGATCTCACTTTTTGGTGGACCATCATGGACACAGGTAGAAGATGGTCAGTTCTACTTACATTTATTTGATTCATCTCAGCCTGATCTCAATTGGGAAAACCCAGAAATTTCTATAGATTATGAAAAGACTTTACGTTTTTGGTTGGATTTTGGTGTTGATGGATTCCGCATTGATGTTGCACATGGACTCGTAAAAGAAGATATTTTCAAAAGTCACCCAGATCCACAAGGCTTAAGTGATGCTCTGCGACTTGACGTGTCAATGGATGTTGAAAAGCGCTTCGCTCTCTTGGAAACGGTTCCTTTCTTTGATCGCCAAGGTGTCCACGAGATTTACCGTAAGTGGCGCAAGCTATTTGATTCATATGGTGATCGCGAAGTAATGGCTGTTGCAGAGGCCTGGGTGCATCCACCAGTTAACGCCACCCGCTACGTGCGACCAGATGAGCTTCATCAAGTATTTAACTTTGACTTACTAGATGCTCCCTTTGATGCTGCCCATCTTCACGATGTCATTAGTAGAACCATTGAATTATTAGCAAAGGTTGAAGCTCTACCTACGTGGGCGCTAAGTAATCATGACTCACCTCGTGTTGCATCTCGCCTCGGTGAACTTCAATCGCGCGCACTCTCCATATTTGTCTTTGGATTACCTGGCTCTTGTTATGTTTACGCTGGCCAAGAACTTGGATTGCCAGATGGCGTAATGCCAGATGGAGCACGTCAAGATCCGATTTACTTCCGTACAAAGGGAAGCCAAAAGGGCCGCGATGGTGCGCGGGTTCCATTGCCGTGGTCAGATGAGAGTGCACCTTTTGGATTTACATCCGGAACTCCTTGGCTGCCGATGCAGGATAGTTGGAAAGATTTAACAGTAGAAAAGCAAAACGTCGATCCAAAGAGTTCCCTTAATGTCTATCGCAACGCTCTTGAATTGCGAGCAGAACACCTTGTGACAACTGGCGAGATGACATGGCTTGAATCACCTACACACGGTTCTAAGAACCCATTACTACTTGCCTATCGACGCGGCAATGTTTCTGTTTATATGAACCTGGGAGAATCCTTGGTTGAGGTGGAAATCACTGGCAAAGTGCTGATCGCAAGCGCTGGAACACCAGATGGTCGCGATGGAAAAATAACGATTCCACCAGTTTCAACGCTCTGGGTGCATCACTAACTGGCAGAATACCGCCATGGAATCTACGACTGTATGGCTTGTAACACTTGGCGGTTTATCTGCTGTAATCATCTTTGACTTAATTCTTGCGGTCTTACGTCGCAATAAAGAGACAAGCATGGCTGAAGCAGGAATTTGGACAGTTATCTATGTGGTCGCCGCCCTAGTTTTTGGTTACTTCATGCCTAACTGGACATCAGATCCCAATGCACAAAAAGAGTTCTTTGCAGGCTGGTTAACTGAGTATGCGTTGTCAGTAGATAACATATTTGTCTTTGTAATCATCTTGAGTCGTCTGCAAGTTGAAAAGACTAAGCAACAGCTTGTGCTGCTATTAGGAATCATTATTGCTCTTGTACTTCGTGGCGGATTTATCGCTGCAGGTAGTGCAATCCTTGAAAAATTCTCAGGTGCCTTCTTCATCTTTGGTGCATTCTTAATCTTTACCGCCTACAAGCTTTTGTCAGAGCATGACGAAGAGGAATGGAAAGAGGATCGTCTCGTTACCTTCTTGCGCAAGAAGGGTGCCACAACCTTCACAATCGCATTGGTTTCACTTGGATTTACAGACCTAGTCTTTGCACTTGACTCAATCCCTGCGATCTTCGGCATTACCCGCGACCCATACATCGTTGTGTGTGCAAACATCTTTGCGCTGATGGGATTGCGCCAGTTGTACTTCTTGTTACAGGGATTGCTCCAGCGCCTGATCTATCTATCCAAGGGGCTCTCATTCATCCTGGCATTTATTGGTTTCAAGATGATCATCGAAGCCTTCCATGGCATCGGTATTCATAAGCTTGCTGGCATTGAACTTCCACACGTTGCAATTGAAGTTAGCTTGGGAGTAATTGTTGCAACCTTGATTGTTACAGCCGTAGCAAGTCTTACAGCTACACGTAAAGATGGAACTGAAATCGTTTAAAGATCTGATTTCATTGTTCGTAGAGTTTTGCGATCATAATCTTTTGTGCGCTCATGAATCTTTCGGATCTGTAAGGCAAAAGCTTTAATCGCTATATCAAAAGCTGCTAAGTCATTGAACTCGGCTGCTTCTGCGCGCAATAGTGGACCTGCACCGTGTGATGTAAGCACAACCTTGTGCTTACGTTTGCCCTGCTGGGGATTTGCCTCGTGAAGTACTTCAACTTCAACGCGATCAATAACTACGCTAAACCGCTCCATGCTCGTGAGTTTTTCTTCAGCGATTGTTTTGAAATCATCTGCTAAATCTGCGTGACGGGTATGAATAAGAATCTTCATACTTAGAAGGGTAGTACTAATACCACCGCTGTCGCTATGGATGCGAGTAAAAAAGATTTACCCAAGATTTTTAGTGCTGTCACTCGGTCAGCAGCCCGATCTTCCACGCTTGCAACTCTCTTGATGTCTCCCATTTTGCCGACATTAAATGTTCCGGCTAAGCCATAGGCTAAACAAAACTTACTGCGCGATTGAACAAAGCCAACTGAGGCAACCATTAAAGGAAAGAAGATGCCCAAGCGAATAGCGGTAGGGGCATCAACGGTGTTAAAAGTTAAAAGAGTTGAGATCGAAAAGAACAAACCAACAATTGCTACTAATTGCCTGCGACGGATTTCACCTTTGCCAATATTGCAGGTACCAGGGATGTACGCGTAATCAGGCATCTTCAAATTCATCTTCGTCGACCCAAGTGTCAGCAACAGAATCTTCTTGGTGCTCTACCCAAGAAAGAAATGAGCCAACAGCGCGAAAGGCCAAGATGGCGACTGTCGCTGCTGCGAATACTCGACGAAATGCTTTTAACATGAGTTAAAAATACAGCCTTTTGCTGAATATTTCCTTACAGAGCGGCTAACGCTTGCTGAATGTCTGCCCATAAGTCATCAACATGCTCGCAACCAACTGAAAGGCGAATCAATTGCTCGGGAACAGAAGGGCTTTCAAGTGCCCAACGGCGGCGGCGCTCCCACAGTGATTCAATCCCACCAAGACTTGTTGCATGGGTGATTAGCTTTGATGACTCACACACCTTCTCTGCGTCTTGAGCGGTGCCATCTACTTCAAAGGAGATAACAGCGCCAAAGCCTGGATAACGGACCTTTGTTACCTTTGAATGCGCAGACAAGCGAACCGCTAAATCTTTTGCATTACTCTCTGCCGCTCTAAAACGAATAGGAAATGATCTGATTCCCCGTAATGCAAGCCAAGCCTCAAATGGGCCTGGGATGGAGCCATTAAATCGTCGAGATTCTTCTAACCGCTTATACAGAGCATCATCATTTGTTGATAGTGAACCCAGCACAACATCGCTGTGGCCAGCTAAGAACTTAGTAACAGAGTGCATAACGATATCTGCGCCCATTGTTAATGGCTTTTGAACAAGTGGAGTAGCAAAGGTGTTATCAACTGCAACGCCGATGCCTAGCTTCTTTGCCGCTGCGATTAACGCT
>CANLAC010000098.1 GCA_947488645.1 Actinomycetota bacterium
CTGGGCCTACTGCGATAACAGTGCCTTCCTGTGGCTTCTCTTTTGCTGTATCTGGGATAACAAGACCTGATGCTGTTGTTGTCTCAGCCTCGTTTGTCTTGATAACGATGCGATCTTCTAGTGGCTTTACTGCCATGGTGTGACTCCTTTTGTTCTGTTTCCTCGTGCGACCAGAATTAGCAGACTCGGGTCGTGAGTGCTAACGCAAACTCTAGGCGGGCTAATCCCTCACAGCAAATCAGGGATTACAGGCTTACAGTGGTCACAGGCAGGCTGGAATCAGCGTCAAAGGCCACAGGGCTGGGCGTGCGGCCCGCAGAAACCATCAATGAGCCAAGGGCGGCGACCATAGCCCCGTTATCGGTACATAGCCCTGGGCTTGGGACCCGCAGTTGGATCCCGGCCTTGTCGCACCGTTCTTGGGCAACAGCTCGAAGCCGTGAGTTAGCCGCAACCCCACCAGCAATAACAAGTGAATGAATCCCTGTTTGTTTGCAGGCAGCAACAGCCTTTAACAGCAGAACATCAACGATCGCTTCTTGAAAAGAAGCAGCAACATCGGCTCGAGCATAATGTGGTGTTGCCTCCAAATATCTAGCAACTGCCGTTTTCAAACCAGAGAATGAAAAATCAAATGGCCGCGTTAGCCAGTCATTAGAAGTTGTTAATCCCCGAGGAAAATCAATTGCAGCGGCATCGCCTTCATGTGACAACTTATCAATGGCAGGACCACCCGGGAAACCTAACTTCATAACACGAGCGATTTTATCAAACGCCTCACCTGCAGCATCATCCATGGTCTCACCAAGTTTTGTAATTGATCCAGTGATGTCATCTACTTGCAATAGCGATGAGTGTCCACCACTTACCAATAATGCGATTGTTGGTTCAAGTGGATTGCTATGAGTTAAGGAATCAACACTGACATGTGCAGCTAAATGATTCACTGCATAAATTGGTTTGTTTAAACCAAGTGCAAGGCCTGCTGCAGATCCCACACCAACTAGAAGCGCGCCAACTAATCCTGGTCCACCAGTGACAGCAACTGCGTCAATATCTTTCAAAGATAACTTGGAGTCTTTAAGTGCTTGGTGCAATGTTGGAATCATTGCTTCAAGGTGGGCACGGCTTGCAATTTCAGGTACAACTCCCCCAAAACGTGCATGTTCTTCAACGCTAGATGCAATTACATTGGCAAGTAGTGTGCGACCGCGGACAATACCGACAGCGGTCTCATCACAGGATGTTTCAATTCCTAAAACAATTGGCTCGCTCATGAGAGCTCCAATCGCATTACTTGGGCATCAAGGCCAGCACCAAAATAATCCTTACGGACATTGAGTTTTGAATACCCTAATGATTCATAGAGCCCTATTGCATCAGTGTTATCTGTCTTGACCTCAAGCATCATTGCCGTTGACCCTTGAGCATTAGCCCAGTCGGTAATCAAAGCCATTAGCGCTTTAGCAATACCTTTTCCTCGATGCGAAGGCACAACACCCACAGTCAAAATATCGGCTTCAGCCTCACCCGGTGCAAAAACCCCTGCGTAAGCAATGATGCTTTGTTGTTCATCCAGGGCCACAACAAAGTGACGAGTTGGGCTTGAAAACTCTTCTTTGTATTGGGAAGCAGACCACGGTGAATACGGAAACAACTCTTTGTCTAGTGAGACAAAAACAGGAAGATCAAAAGCGTTAGCCTCGCGATAGGTAATCATGGGCGATCCGCCGTTGCTACTGCATCTGGCCTGCGTAGATAAATTGGCTCAGTAATGTTTCCTGGTAACTTAACCAGTGCCTGCATATCCGGAAAGAGATCTGCATGTATCGGAGCCCCAGAAACATCAGCTGGAAAGTTAACCGCTGGTTCTCCAACTCGAACACCATCTGTGTAACGGGCCCAATAAACCTCTTTACGTCTAGCATCAACAGTAATGATGAAGTCTTTCTCGTCAATGTGCGCAGCAATGGCATCTAGCGAACAAACACCTCGGACCGGTATCTCGCGAGCTAACGCAAAGCTTTGCGCAAATGCAATTCCAACTCTTAATCCTGTAAATGGACCTGGACCCATTCCAACAACAACTTCATCGACATCACTGATTGCTAACGCCTCGTGAACGAGTGCAGGTAATGATGGTCCGTGCGCTGTTGCGCCATCTCGAAAACCACTAAACAAAACCGAGTCTGCCTCAATGATCGCAACTGATGTGCGAGAGGTTGAAGTATCTATTGCCAATATTTTGCTCATAATGCAAACCCAGCCCAGCGAGGTCCGACTGGCTTGATCTCAACTTTTCTCACATCATCGCTACGATCAATTGTGATCTCTAGACGATCTTCGCTAAGACGAGCAGATTCTGCCCCGCCCCATTCAATTAATGTGATCGATCCAGCGATATCTAGATCTAAATCATCAAGATAAAGGTTGGGATTTTCAGAATCAACTAAACGATATGCATCAACATGAATGAAAGGTATGGCAGCTTTGTGGACTCGCGAAATAACAAAGGTGGGTGAGGTGATGCCACTGATTCCAAGGCCTGCGCCAACACCTTGTGCCAATACTGTTTTGCCCGCGCCTAGCGGGCCGTTAACAAGTACAAGATCACCAGCACGCAAATGTGCTGAAAGCTTTTCACCTAACTGATGCATTTCATCAGCGGTAGCAATTGTGATCATTGGTCAAGGATAAAGTAAAAGCAGGGCCAGGATTACCTGGCCCTGCTTCTTACTACCCTCGATTTACTGCGATCGATGTATTAGTTATTTCCGTATGACTTCAACCATGGTGCACGGATGCCCTTATCAATTGAAAGGTTCCCAGCTTTACGTAGGGCTGTGTAGAACGATCCACCTGAAGGAAGACTTCCAGTGTTTGATGCTTGAACCATTGCCTTTGCTACCAACACTAATTGTGCTGATGTGAAGTTACAGTGGTTAGTTCCCTGCGCTGCAGGTGTTGAAGTGATTGGTGACCCTGCCTCATTAAACTTTGTGTAGCTACTTGGAGTTGTATTCCAGAGCATCAAAAGCTTGTTTGTAGGTGTCTTGAAGTTACGAGTTGTCTGATATGCCTTGATAGCAGCAGCCTTTTCAGCTGCGTACTGCTCTGCGTATAGATCAACCAGACGCTGTGAGGCACCTGCAGGAGTAATTGGATCTGCAATTCCAACCATAAGAACTGTTGGAACATTGATCTTTCCTGTGTTGGTGTGTAGAGCGTTCATCTTTGCAACAGCTGCTGGATTTGCAACTGCGCGTGGTGCACCTGGGTTTGCAGCAGATAATGCACCCAAGAGTGCATCAATTACTGTGTTACCAGATAGCGCTGCGTTATAAATAACACGCTCACCATCGATGCGTGCTGCGTAATCAGTCTTTGTGTTATCAAAGATTGCTCCGCCTGCTTGAGCTTCAACATCTTGTGTTGCAAGAACAGCAAGTGCTGCAGCATTTGTTCCGTTTTCAAGGATTGCAAGTGCTGGGCTAAGTGCCAATGGGAAAGTTAACTTCAACGCACCCTCAGGACCTGAGATTGAGTCAAAGTGTGCTGATTGAGTTGGAAGTCCAGCCATCAAACCAAGTAGCAACAATGCACTTCGTGATGGAACTCCAGCTGCAGCTAATGACTTTCCAGTTGCAGATGAAGTATCTGGCCATGCACCAGTTGCTAGTGCTGCTTGCAACTTGCCCATAACTGTAAAGACTTTACCTAAGTCAGCGTATGACTCTGCAACACCTGCAGCACCAGCTGAGTAGCTTCCACCCTTGATCGTTGGATCAAAGAGAACCTTTACTCCCCATAGGAAGTCTCCAGCCATTGTTAACTGAGGTGTGATGTTATCTGCCATACACATTGGTGCAACTGCAGAAACTAGTTGAGGATACTTTTCAGCAAGACCCTGAGTAATTACGCCACCAAGAGATGATCCCCATGCAACAACCTTGGTTGTCTTTGGGAACTGCTTCTTGAATGTGTCAATTAGCTCAACATTTGTCTTGATCGCTGAATCTGGATTCCACCCTTGACGAGCAAAACCTGATCCCACGATTGCAATACCCTGGCTAAAGAAGTACTGAGCAACTGCAACGTTTCCACCAGGAACTGGCTCTGGAGTATTAGTGATCTTGTATCCACCAATAAGAGGAATTGCTGCAGGAATATCTACGTTATAGCGGTATCCGTGTGAGTACAAAGCAACTGTTCCGTTGAAGTTTGCTGGAACCTGCATTGCATACGGTGCGCCATCTGATGTAACACCAACGCATGACTGAATTGGGCTCTTGCCATCACACGCAGGTGCTGCATTAGCAACTGTTGGTGCTGTGACTAGAACTGTTGTTACAAGTGCTGTTACTGAAAGAAGCGAAAGTAATCTTACTTTTTTCATTAGTTAGGTAATCCCTTCGCTGGCATTGC
>CANLAC010000099.1 GCA_947488645.1 Actinomycetota bacterium
CAATAGGATCTCGAATGAAGTATTGGCCACCTGTTGGACGCATTGACGGAGCCCATGGAGATCGAAATCTGGTCTGTGCCTGCACACCGATGGATGATTATCGATAGGAGGGGCTACTCAGCCTTTCTCTTTCTTACTTTACATAATGTAACTTATCGGCGTATTACATACGCTCGGCGGGCTACAACCAGCAGCCAAATAAGCGTGAAAACCCCCGCCCAATCCCCATAACGATCCCGCGGTGAACTCTGTTCAATGAGTCCAATATCTGCAAATACATGTTCAGCTGTTCCCATTGAGGTTTGATTCAATACTTTTCCATTGAAATCAATTACCGCTGAAATTCCAGTTGTCGACACTGAAACAACATTTCTGGAGTGCTCAATCGCTCGAATCCTAGTAATCGACAATTGTTGGGCACTTTCTGCCGATGTTCCAAAGGTTGCACTGTTGGTTTGAACGACCAAAAGGTTGGAAGATTTGGCAGCTTCGGCCAGGATTTCATCATCAAGTAGTTCAAAACAGATCACCGGTGCGACCTTAGCTGTGCCAATTGTGAAGATTTTCTGTTGATTTCCAGGTGAGAAATCATCTACTTGGTTGACCAATGGCGAGATCTTCTCAGCTAATGAGCGAAGAGGGATGTACTCACCAAAGGGCGTTAAATGCTGCTTTACATAAATATCTTGCGTCTTATCGCCCCACAATATTGAAGTATTGAGAAGATTTTCGCCTTTCCCGACAATCGCGCCAATGATCAATGGTTTGTCAAATGACTCTAACTCTTCGTATACATCCTTGTTGGTATATGGATCTACATCAACAGCATTTTCTGGCCACACAATGAAGTCAACTTTTTGACTGATAGCTAATGCTTTCCTTGTTTCATCAACATGATTGTTGAAAACTTGTTTTGCTCTCGCATTAAAATCCAAACCTAATTTTGGAACATTACCTTGAACCATTAGAACAGATGTTTGATTGACAGTTGCTATGTTGCTTGGAATGAAAAGAAGAAGTAGTGGAACAATGAAAACTAATTGCACCTTTTTGTTTAGAGCAAAGTAGACAAACCCAGTAAGAAGTACTGTGATCGCAGAAAGAGATATGGCTCCCCCACGAGATGCTATTGCTGCATATGGAGCATCTGCTTGAGAGTATGCAACTCTTGCCCAACCAAATCCGCCGAAAGGAAATCTGTTTCGGACCTCTTCAAGTACTACAAATATCAAAGGATAAGCAGCTATCCCCCATCGCCCGACCAGAGTTAACGGCAAATACAACAGGGATAGACCAAAAGACAAAATAATCCATGGAGTTGACCCAACGTAAGTACTTGTCCAGTGGAGTAAGACGGCATTAAAAGTAAAAGCAAAAACAAATACAGACAGCCCCTTGCGATCTGTTCTCTCTATCGCATACATATGAACCAGCAGGGCTATTGGAGCGAGCCACCACTTCCCTATCGGCTCGAACGCTCCACTTAGGACAACTCCAGCCAGACATGAGAGAAGAGTATTTACCAAGGCAGTCTCACCAACCTAGTGCGCTGATCAAACGATCAACGCTTGCACCTAATGCGTAACGCTCTTTGAATTGGTAAATCTCTGACAGATCTTTCGGAGCTTTAGGAATTGAGAGATCAACCTTTGGAAGTGGTGCATCACGGGCGACTCGAACTAACTTCGGTGCGATTTTCAAATAATCTGCGCCAGCAATGATCTTCTTGGCAAGGGCCGGAGGCAAAGAATCATGTGCAGAATGTGCTGCAGCTAGTGCTTCCTCGACTGTGGCAAAGTGGTTAGCAATTACAGCTGCTCCCTTTTCACCGATCCCCTTAACTCCTGGCAAACCATCTGAAGGATCTCCGCGAAACATTGCAAAGAGATCATAACGATCTCCAGGTATTGCATACTTGTCTGCGACGTATTTAATGTCGACTAGATCGTGTTGAGATATCCCCTTTGCAAGATAGACAACTTTTATATCTCTTTTGTCATCGACCACTTGGAATAGATCCCGGTCGCCCGTAAC
Organism: Actinomycetota bacterium; assembly: GCA_947488645.1. Taxonomy (GTDB): domain Bacteria; phylum Actinomycetota; class Actinomycetes; order Nanopelagicales; family Nanopelagicaceae; genus Planktophila. Next base: position 2,035 of record CANLAC010000099.1, read on the forward strand.
AATTCGAATAGGCCCTTTTTCTATTTCCGCATACGTTGCCATGACATCATCGGCTTCGTAATCGTCAACGCCGACGACTGAAATGCCAAACAAATCCAGTAAATCAAGAAGGATTGGGATTTGCGGAGTAAGAGTTTCCGGCTCTTCCTCCTCTTCGCCCTCTTCTTCAAGTCGATTAGCTTTATAAGCCGGAAAAATATCTACCCGCCAACTAGGTCGCCAGTCTCCATCAAGGCATGCCACTAAACGGTTAGGTTTATAAACATTCATCAATCTCGCTGTCATATCTATATATCCACGGATTGCATTTACAGATGTTCCATCTGGTGCCAAGAGCGTGTCTGGCATTCCGTAATAAGCGCGGTACCAAAGGGAGGCGCTGTCTAACAGCATCAATGTCATATTTCCCCCATTAAGTACGCGACCACTCCTCGGTCAATTCGCTTAACCGCATCTTTGCAGATGGGGCGTAATTTATCGCTTGCACCAGCAATTTGATTCAGTAGATCAATGAGCTGCTTTGTGGAGCGAACAAAGTCGCCCACCGACATGTCTGTTCCTTTAAGAACGCTGTTAAGGGAGTTACCACTTGCCCACTTGTAGGAAATGAAACAGAACCCCGCATCAGGTTCGCGTTGCGTTTTGACGCCGAAATTACTTTCAATCTCTTCAAGAGCTGCCCACAGCGAAATGATCTCGGTAATTGTCGACTGGACTTTTTGGCTCGGCATTTTCGGTGCCAAGTTCTCGGCAGATCGGGATTCAAAAATCACGCATGAGACCACGGAGAGCAACTCCGTTGCATTGAGCTCATCAAAAAGTCCTCTGCGAATTGATTCCGTCAGCAAAAGATCAGCTTCGGCATAAATCTTGGTGAGAATTTTTCCCTGCGAAGTTGGTTTTTCGCCTTCGATATAGTGCAAATGATCCAAAACGCGGCAAATTTGATCAAAGGTTTTTGCGATTACATGGGTCCTGCTTTCGACGCGAACGGTGAGACCATCATTTTCGCGAGTCAGTCGACCAGCACGTTCAGCAAGTCGAGCATGATCCTCTCGTTCAGCGCATCCATGAGAAGGATGATTCTTCATTGCTTTTCTAAGGTCGGCTAATTCACCTTCCATATGGCCACGCTGTCTATTGTCGAAAGTCTTACGTTGATCACGACGACTAAGAAGTACTTCAACTTCCTTGATGGAGCGGCGAAGACGTGCATACTCAGAAAAATCACCCATGTGACATGTTGATTCACGTATTAGCTCTTCAATTGCAGACTCGTTCTTTCGAATTTGTCGAGTCAAGCCAACAACTGCGCGATCTGCTTGGAATTGTGCAAATGATGATTCAAGTGATCTACGTGCACGCTCTCTACCAAACTGGGCTATTAAGTTAATTGACATGTTGTATGACGGTGAAAATGAAGAACGGAGTGGATAAGTACGAGTCGACGCTAAACCCGCAGCAGATGCTGAATCAACTGTTGGAGACCACTGAATTACTGCATTACCTTCAATATCAATTCCACGACGACCGGCACGACCGGTTAATTGTGTGTACTCCCCCGGAGTTATTGGCACATGTGCTTCACCATTGAATTTAATCAATTTTTCTAGCACAACGGTTCTTGCTGGCATATTGATACCAAGTGCAAGTGTCTCTGTAGCAAAAACTGCTTTGACTAAGCCACGTTGGAATAAATCTTCTACAGCTCCCTTGAAACTTGGAAGCAGTCCAGCATGGTGGGCGGCAATGCCTCGCTCCAGAGCCGTTAACCACTCCTTAAAGTTGAGCACTTCTAAATCTTCTTCTGCAATATTTTGCGTATAGCGCAGTGCGGTGCGCTTAATCTCTTCCCGTTCTTCAGGGGATGTCAGGCGAAGTCCTGCATGCAAGCACTGCTTTACGGCCGCGTCACAACCAATCCTGGAGAAGATGAATGTAATCGCAGGAAGTAAGCTCTCACCTTGCAGCTTTTCAATGATGTCTGCACGAGACATGCGATCACTTGGCTCGGCAAAACGTCCACGTCGATTTCTACCCAGCGATGCACGTCTGGTCATTTCACGTTCCCGGCTTAACACCTCAGGGTTGACTCTCCCAGGTGCGTCAAAGAGATCTAATAAGCGATTTCCGATTAATACATGCTGGAAAAGTGGAATGGGGCGAATCTCACTTACTATAACTTCTGTTTCGCCTCGAACCTCTCCGAGCCATTCGCCGAACTCTTCGGCGTTGGAAACAGTTGCAGAAAGTGAAATAACTTGGACGCTTTCCATTAAATGGATAAGAACCTCTTCCCACACCGCACCGCGAAACTTATCTGCGAGATAGTGAACTTCGTCCATCACAACACAAC
>CANLAC010000100.1 GCA_947488645.1 Actinomycetota bacterium
ATCGCGCAGTTAATGCCGCAACTGAAGCTTTTGCAACTTGGCGTCACTCTTCATTAACCAAGCGAACACAGGTTCTATTCGCATTTCGTGAGTTAGTTCAGCAGAACAAGGAAAAAATCGCAGCACTTATTACCGATGAACACGGAAAAGTATTAAGTGATGCCGCAGGAGAAGTAACTAGAGGTCTTGAAGTTGTTGAATTTGCCTGCGGAATTCCACATCTATTAAAGGGTGGTTTTTCAGAAGAGGTTTCATCTGGCGTTGATGTGTATTCAATCCGCCAAGCACTTGGTCCCGTTGCAATTATTTCACCATTTAACTTTCCAGCGATGGTTCCAATGTGGTTCTTCCCAGTTGCCATTGCCTGTGGAAACACAGTTGTAGTCAAGCCATCTGAAAAAGATCCATCTGCAGTTATGTTCCTTGCGCAGTTGTGGAAAGAGGCAGGCTTGCCAGACGGTGTCTTTAACGTGCTTCACGGTGACAAAGAAGCAGTTGATGGATTACTTACGCATCCAGGAATTAAGTCAGTTTCATTTGTTGGTTCAACTCCTATTGCGCGTTATGTCTATGAAACGGGAACTAAAGCGGGAAAGCGCGTGCAAGCGTTAGGCGGCGCAAAGAACCACATGATTGTTTTGCCTGATGCTGATTTAGAGCTCGCAGCGGATGCGGCAATTAATGCTGGCTTTGGCTCAGCAGGTGAGCGTTGCATGGCGATCTCTGCAATCGTTGCAGTAGAGCCAATTGCATCTGCGCTCGTTGAAAAGATTAAATCTCGTATGTCAACTATTAAAACTGGTGATGGCACACAAGGCTCTGACATGGGTCCCCTTGTTACCAAAGTTCACCGCGACAAAGTTGCTTCCTATATTGAAGCAGGAAGTAACGAAGGTGCCACAGTTGTGGTTGATGGTCGCACATTAGAAATAGCTGGCGATGGCTTCTGGCTTGGCCCAACATTGTTTGACAATGTGACCCCACAAATGTCTATTTATAAGGATGAAATCTTCGGTCCAGTTTTAAGCATTATTCGAGTCAATACCTATGACGAAGCTTTGAACTTAGTGAACTCACATCAATATGGAAATGGAACTGCGATCTTCACAAATGATGGCGGGGCAGCTCGCAGATTCCAGAACGAGGTAGAGGTTGGAATGGTGGGCATCAACGTTCCTATTCCAGTACCAATGGCGTATTACTCATTTGGTGGATGGAAGAACTCATTATTTGGTGATTCTCATGCACATGGCACCGAAGGTGTTCACTTCTTTACTCGCGGCAAAGTTGTTACAAGCCGCTGGTTAGATCCAAGCCATGGTGGAATCAACTTAGGTTTCCCTCAAAACGATTAAGAAAAATAAAAAGCCCCGCAGAGATTAATCTGCGGGGCTTTTTCTTTCGAAATTACTTTCTCCAGCGAAGGTCGCCCTGAATTGCCCTGCATGTTAAGTCAGGGGCTACTAGACCAGCCTTAGAACACTTCTTTCCATACCTGGCTGCAGCAGCTTCAGGATATGTTGGAAGCGCAACAGGTAGTTTGATAGTGAGGAATGATGTCTTCAACTTACCGATTTCAACCAAACCTGAAGTTGTGTTGTATGCGAAGTTAAAGTCATTGTCATTTACGACCACGATGTGGTTGGCATCAAGTACGGCTACGCCCTCTATCTTGCCCGGCATCGTTGCAATTGAGGTGCTGTTGAAAACAACCTTCTTGTTGCTTGCAGCAATCAACTTTTCAACTTCAGCGTTGGTGCCAACACCGGTATATGACTCAAGTGATGGAGATGTAGCAGCTAAATCCCACTTACTTCCTAGGATATTTGCCGATTCATCAATTGTGATTGTTGATAGTAAGTAAGAGTTATCTGTGCGCTCTTGCACCAATAGTGTATTTGAATCTAAAGCCACGATTGCTGACAACTTCAAATCACTATTTTTCGTTGCTTTAGCATCAACAACTGAAACCTTTTCAAATCCGAATACGAATTCACCTGTGAATGACTTTGACCCGAGATCAAAGCGCAAGATGCGAGTTGCAAGACTTGCATCGCCAACTGCCTTTGTTGGATTTAGCAACGGGCTTTGTAAGCCGATAAACAATGTAGTTCCATCTGGTGACAATGCAAGTGCTTCAAAGCCACGATTTGCCTTACGAGTGAGGTAAAGAGCAGGAATTGATTTCACAGCCTTAAAACTTGTTGGATTTCCTTTCCAACCAGCAGGAACATAACGAGCCTTAATTGCTCCAGTTGATGAAAGTTGCGCCAAACTTGGGGCGTACTCATCTACAATCCAAAAATCGCCATTTGCAGTTTTAACAAGACCCTCTGCATCTAGACCAGATAGGTTATACAAAGTGTCTGCGGTAATTCCCTTCACATCTGTTGGAACCGCGTCATAACCCTTAATGTTTGGCAATCCTGTTGCGCCAACGCCACTTTTTGTCTTAATTGCAATCGTCTCAAGGATTTTAACTTGGGAACCTGAAATCTGAAGCTTCAGAATGAGAGGAGAGAAAGTTGGAACCACGAAGCCAGTTCCTGCAGATTTGTCAGGTTGCACTGTGTCATTGTTTGGCCCACGGTCTGTGATTGCGTAGAAGATATCTGCTGCATCACCTGGGATGTGATAAAGATCTGAACCGAGTCCGCCAAGTAACACGCCCTGATCATTCGCAATAGAATCTGCGATCGCGGCGTTCGATGCTGACTTAAGAGTTATATCTGGCAGTACCGCTGTTGAGATTAAAACTGGTGCATCTGCTGCAAAAACTGCCTGTGGAACGACAAGTGCCACGGCAGCTAATGAAGCCAAAATGAATTTCTTCATTAAATCTCCTTAGTTTTCCTTCATAGTGAACAGAAACTAAAGGGTGATTGGGTGCAACGAGCATCTGCACCCTGAATGCACGGTTAACGGGCAGCAAACATCAGCACATTTATGGGGCAATTAGTCCATATGCACTGCAAAAGGTAGAATAACCACGTGCGGCCGATGGAGTTGGCCTCAGCACTACCAAATCGTTGATAGAGGCAAGGCCTTATAAAGGGCTGGCTTCCTAAGGAAAGTAGTTTTCGTGGCCAAGATTCAAGAGCATCTCAAAGACCTGCCCGTAAAAAAGCGTGAAGATCTACGTAACGTGGCGATCATCGCTCACGTTGACCACGGTAAAACAACATTGGTTGATGCGATGTTGTGGCAGTCAGGTGCATTTGCAGCACACAAGGTTCAGGGCGAAGGCCAGGACCGCATGATGGACTCAATGGATCTTGAGCGCGAAAAGGGAATTACGATTCTTGCCAAGAACACAGCTGTTAAGCGCGGCAACACAATCGTTAACATCATTGATACGCCGGGCCACGCAGACTTCGGTGGCGAAGTTGAACGTGGACTTGAAATGGTTGATGGCGTTATCTTGTTGGTTGATGCATCAGAGGGTCCATTGCCACAGACTCGCTTCGTTTTGCGTAAAGCGTTAGAAAAGAATTTGCCAGTAATTTTGTTGATCAACAAAGTTGACCGTCCGGACTCACGTATCGCAGAAGTTGTTGACGAGGCATACGAGCTGTTCCTTGATCTTGGCGCAAATGAAGAGCAGATCGAATTTCCAGTTGTCTATGCATCTGCAAAAGCAGGCCGTGCATCATTGACACGTCCTGCAGATGGTGGAATGCCAGAAGAGACAAACCTTGATGTTTTGTTTGACACTATTTTCTCTGCAATTCCAGCACCCGAGTATCACGAAGGTGCACCATTACAAGCACACGTTACAAACCTTGACTCATCTCCATTCCTTGGACGTTTAGCTTTGTGCCGCGTACGCGAAGGTGTTATTAAAAAGGGTCAGAATGTCACGTGGATTAAGACAGATGGCACAACAGAGCGTGTGAAGATTTCAGAGCTTTTGATTACTGAAGCGCTAGAGCGCGTGCCAACCCTTGAAGCCCACCCTGGAGACATCATCGCCGTGGCAGGTATCGAGACAATTACATTGGGGGAGACACTGGCTGATAATGAAAATCCACATGCACTTCCTTTGATCATCGTTGATGAACCATCAATTTCTATGACAATCGGTATTAATACATCTCCACTAGCGGGCAAGAGCGGCAAGCTGCTTACTGCGCGCCAAGTTAAGGGACGTTTAGATGCAGAGCTAGTCGGTAACGTTTCATTGCGTGTGCTCAATACTGAACGTCCAGACACATGGGAAGTTCAGGGTCGCGGCGAGCTACAGCTAGCTGTACTTGTTGAAATCATGAAGCGCGAAGGTTTCGAACTAACTGTTGGTAAGCCACAGGTAGTTATTAAGAAGATTGATGGCAAGATTCACGAACCGATGGAGCGCTTAACAATTGATGCACCAGAAGAGT
>CANLAC010000101.1 GCA_947488645.1 Actinomycetota bacterium
CTCGTCAAAGTCCAAGTCAATATCAGGCATGGAAATACGCTCTGGATTAAGGAATCGCTCAAACAAAAGGCCATGCTCTAGTGGATCAAGTCCTGTAATACCCAATGAATAAGCAACAAGAGAACCAGCTGCAGATCCACGACCTGGGCCAACGCGGATACCAACAGTTTTTGCATGAGCAACAAGGTCTGCCACTACAAGGAAGTAGCCAGGAAAGCCCATCTTTTCCATAACGCCCAGCTCATACTGCAAACGAGTTTCATGCTCAGGGGTTAAGCGATCTCCCATACGAACTTTCAGGCCACGCTCTGCCTCTTTTTTCAGCCAGGAATCTTCACTCTCACCTGCTGGCACCTCAAACTGAGGAAGCAAGTTTTCATTCTCGCGAAGTGTGATGTTGCAACGCTCGGCAATAAGTAAGGTGTTGTCACAGCTTTCAGGAATCTCCTTAAAGAGCTCTCGCATTTGTGCTGCTGTCTTTACATAGAAAGTGTCGTTATCGAATTTAAATCGCTTGGGATCTGCCAAAGTTGAACCCGACTGCACGCATAGCAACGCTTCATGAGCGGGCGCATCTGACTGCTTTGTGTAATGAAGATCGTTTGTAGCAAGTAGCGGTAATCCCAACTCTTTGCCCAGCCTTAATAGATCTTGCTTAACCCGGGCTTCAATTTCAATCCCGTGATCCATGACCTCTAGATAAAAGTTTTCAGCACCAAAAATATCTCGGTAATCACTTGCTGCCTTGATCGCCTCTTTGTATGCACCCATACGTAAACGGGTTTGGATTTCTCCACCCGGACATCCCGTTGTTGCAATTAATCCCTTTGAATAGGTTGCCAAGAGTTCGCGATCCATGCGCGGCTTGTAGTAATAACCTTCAAGGGATGCAAGAGATGACAATCGAAATAGATTTGCAAGACCTTGATTGTTTTCAGCAAGAATTGTCATGTGTGTATATGCACCACCACCTGACACATCATCTTCTCCACCTGCAGCCCACTGCACACGCTTTTTATCAAACCGTGATTCAGGAGCAACGTAGGCTTCGATTCCGATAATCGGCTTTATGTCAGCATTTTTTGCAGCTTTATAAAAATCAAATGCACCAAAAACATTTCCGTGATCTGTCATTGCAATGGCAGGCATGCCTTGTGCCTTGACTTCAGAGATTAAATCGCCAACACGAGCCGCCCCATCGAGCATGGAATACTCGGTATGGACGTGCAGATGTACGAAATTATCGTTGGACATGATTGGCGAGATTAGTGCTTATGGAAGAACGGCGTCGGAAAGCAACGCCAGCGAGCGTGTGAGATCGGCTGGGTATGGGGCTTCAAAGTGAAGAGCCTTGCCTGTTACTGGATGGGCAAAGTTAAGTTCAGCAGCATGAAGCCAAGGTCTAGACATTCCTAAACTCTTACCTAGTACTGGATCTGCGCCATATGTCGTATCCCCCACCAAAGGATGGTGCAGGGCTGAAAAGTGAACACGAATTTGGTGAGTACGACCTGTTTCTAATTCGACCTTCACCATTGACACACCCCGATAAAACTCAATGACCTCATAGTGAGTGATTGATTCTTTTCCTGTAGCCATCACTGCAAAACGGTGATCCTCTTTTGGATGACGATCAATTGGTGCATCAATGGTTCCTGTTGTCGGATCCATGTGGCCTTGGACCATTGCGTGATAAATCTTGTCGACTATGCGATTACGAAAGGCATCTTTTAGAACATGAAAGCCTGCATCACTTTTTGCAACAATCATTAATCCGCTGGTTCCAACATCTAAACGATGAACAATTCCTTGACGCTCTGCTGGGCCAGATGTTGAAATTGAGTAACCAGCTGCCATCAACGCACCAACAACTGTTGGCCCTGTCCATCCTGGACTTGGGTGCGCCGCGCATCCAACTGGCTTATCAATCACAACGATGTCGCTATCGTCATAAACAATGCTCAAGCCATCGATTGGAGTTAACGGAATTGGATCAGAGTTAATTGGCTCTGGCATCAATACTTCAATTACTTGTCCCGCGCTCACACGATCTGACTTAGGCATTGGCTTGCCACCGGTTGTGATGTCACCATCTTCAAGCAACTTAACAACGGCTGTGCGAGAAAGTCCTAGAACTCGAGTCAATGCACTATCAATACGTTCGCCTGCAACGCCTTCAGGAACGGTTAATGTGCGGGCGATGCGATTGCTCATACCTATGAGCCTACCTTTGTTATGGGTGGGATATTTCGGGCAGTAAGCACCATTGAAAGCAGCGCAGCAATCACAATTGCTGAGTCTGCAATGTTAAAAATTGGCCAATATGGCAACTGCATCCAATCAATCACATGTCCGCGTAAAACACCTGGTTCACGGAAGATTCGATCCACAAGATTTCCAAGAATTCCGCCCATTACTAGGCCTAAAACCACAGCCCACCCTTGAGAGGTAATTCGAGGTGAGAAGTAGAAAATTGCGCCCAGAACAAATAATCCGAAGATTGTTAAAAAGATTGTTGCACCTTCTGCAAATGAAAAAGCAGCCCCTGAATTTCGAACTAAGGTCAGTTTGAAAAAGGATCCCAAAACTTTGATATCTGGTTTATTAGAAAGTGCGCTGACAGCCCAGATCTTTGTTGCTAAGTCGAGGATCCAGACGAACCAGGCAACACCAAAGAGTGTTCGCCACATGCGCACAGTTAGCGCCGTTCTTCCTTCTGCTTGCACAGCATGCAGAGAGTTGCGCGAGGGAATACCTGAAGGCGTGCTTTGCCAATAGGCGCACCGCACTCTTCACAATTTCCATAGGTTTTGTTATCAATACGCTCTAGTGCGCGCTCTGTCTGCAAAACCATGTCACGAGCATTAATTACTAATGACATCTCATGCTCGCGCTCAAAAGTTTTTGTTCCTGCATCTGCTTGATCATCTCCTGCGCCTTCGCCGGATTCCTGAATCAACTCATCCATCTCGAGTTCAACAATTGCAAGCTCTTTACGAAGACGTTCTAGCTCCTTTGAGATGTCAGTGCGAACAGCCTTAATTTCAGCATTACTCCACGGAGCCTCAGTTTCGCTAACAACTACTGGAATTGGAGCACCCTTGATTGGTTTTAGTGGTGCGACCTTCTTGCCACTCTTTGCCGGGCGTGGTGGAGGTGGCATAACCAATCGGCGCTCTTCAATAACTGGCGCAACAATTGGTGCTGTGACTGTTGAAACTGAGACTGTTTGAGATTTTTCATCAACAGTAAGAGTGGTCTTTGAAGGAAATGGCTTTCCTGCAACTTTCTTAACGGGAGTGCTCTTAACCGCTGCCTTTTTAGCAGGAGCCGCCTTCTTTGCTACCTTCTTTACGGGAGCTTTTTTCGCTACCTTCTTCGCAGGAGCTTTTTTAGCAGCTTTCTTAGCGGGAGCCTTTTTCGCAGCCTTCTTTGCAGGAGCCTTTTTCGCAGCAGCCTTCTTGGCAACCGCTTTTTTAACAGGCTTCTTAGGCATGTCGCGAACCTTATGCCCAAGGGGGCACCTATACCAATTACGCCACGGGCAATTTTTAATACCTCTATGACCTACACTTAAGACCTCGCGTACGTGGCGTTGACGGGGATATCACCTCACGAGCCAGCCGGAAGAAGTGGGCTAACGCTCATCTAGAACCAGCACGCAAGATAAGAAGTGGCACACCACGGTGTGCAAGGCGGGTGGTACCGCGAAAGCTGTGAATGCAGCGATCGTCCCTCCAGAGATTGTTTTCTGGAGGATTTTTTTATGTCATTTCGCGCCATCCCAGCAGCAGTTGATCTGCCTGCCGTCGAACATGCAATTTTAAAGTTCTGGCGCGAAAACTCAATCTTTGAAAAAACAGTTGCAGCTCGAGAAGGTGCACCAACCTGGACATTTTATGAAGGTCCCCCAACTGCAAATGGAATGCCAGGAACTCACCACATTGAAGCTCGTGTGTTTAAAGATTTATTCCCGCGTTTTCACACAATGAAGGGCAAGCAGGTAACTCGTAAAGCTGGATGGGATTGCCATGGCTTGCCTGTTGAAATCGCAGTAGAAAAAGAGTTGGGATTTTCTGGCAAGGGCGACATTGAAAAATATGGAATTGCTCCATTTAATGACAAGTGCCGCGAATCAGTTCAGCGTCACGTAAGTGCCTTTACAGATATGACAGATCGCATGGGCTTCTGGGTTGATTTTGACGAGGCCTACTGGACGATGTCACCTGAATATGTGGAATCAGTCTGGTGGTCGCTAAAAGAGATCTGGAAGAAGG
>CANLAC010000102.1 GCA_947488645.1 Actinomycetota bacterium
AATGTTGACTACAAATTAAATGCAGAAATAGTTATTGGAACAACCGCAATAACTTCTCAATATGTGGTGGCGAGTGATGCAATCACTTTTGCAAATGGGTCACCTGGGCGTCAATACGGATTTCATATCATTGGTGCCGCCGCGGCAGTTGCTACAGGAACAAGTTTTGCTCTTCGAATTTCAATTCAGTATGGAGCAGGAACAACTACCGTGTTTTTCACTGGCCGAGCCCTAATAAACAAGGTCGGATCCATCGGATAAACAAACTGGAGCGGGTGACCGGGATCGAACCGGCATGGCCAGCTTGGAAGGCTGGGGCTCTACCATTGAGCTACACCCGCAGGTGCTTAGGGGCTAAAGGTACTGGGTCGGTAATCAGAGTACGAAATCTGGTTTAGACTCCTGCTTTGCGCCTCGGGGCGTAGCGTAGTGGCTAGCGCGCCTGCTTTGGGAGCAGGAGATCGGGAGTTCGAATCTCCCCGCCCCGACCAGTTTGTTTCGGTCTTGCTCGATCCGATTAGGAGAAATTAGTGAAAAGTTCAGTCGAAGTTCTTTCTCCAACTCGTGTTCGTCTTGATGTTGAAGTTCCTTACGCTGATCTTGAACCACATGTAGCTAACGCTTATAAGAAGGTTGCTGCGCAGGTAAATATTCCAGGTTTCCGTAAGGGAAAAATTCCTGCATCAATGATCGATCAGCGCGTGGGTCGCGGAACTGTTATGGATGAGGCAATTAACTCAGCTCTTCCTTTGTTCTATGGTCAAGCTGCCCGTGAGCACAATGTGGCAGTTATCGGTCGCCCAGAAGTAGATGTGAAAGAGTTTGTCGATAACGACAAGCTTGTTTTCACCGTTGAGGTTGATGTGCGCCCAGAGGTTGTATTGCCAGATTTCTCAAAGATCACCGTTGAGGTTGATGATGTGGTTGTTGCAGATGCAGATGTTGATGAGCAGATCGAGTCATTGCGCACACGCTTTGGAACACTGACAACTGTTGAGCGCGAAGTCAAAAATGGAGATTTCACAACTCTTGATATGACCGCCTTTATTGACGGCAAAGAGGTCGATGGCGGACAAGCTAATGACATTTCCTATGAGGTTGGTTCAGACAAGATGATTGATGGTCTGGATGAGAAGTTGATCGGCATGAAGGCCGGCGATGTGAAGACATTTGAAACTCAACTAGTTGGCCAGCAAGAGGGCGAAAAAGGTGAGGTAACAGTAACTGTTAAGGCTGTTAAGGAGCGCGAGCTTCCACCTGTTGATGATGCATTTGCAAAGCTGGCATCAGAGTTCGACACACTTGCAGAGCTAAAGGCAGATTTTGTAGTTCGTTTAGAGCGCGTGAAGAAGATGGAACAAGGGGCACAAGCACGTGATCGCCTAGTTGAAAAACTACTTGCAGAAAATGAAATTCCAGTTCCAGATAATCTTGTTGAACTAGAAGTCAATGATCACCTTGAGGGCGAAGGCCGCTTGGAAGATGCTGAGCACCGCGCCGAAGTTGATGGCCAGGTTCGCTCATCTCTAAAGTCTGATTTCTTGCTCGATGCAATCGTTTCTTCTGAGGATGTTCAGGTCACTGAAATTGAGTTAACTGAGTACCTTGTTCGCACATCACAGCGTTATGGAATGGCACCGCAGCAATTTGCTGAAGAGCTACAAAAGGCGGGACAGATTCAGCAGTTGGTAGCCGAGGTAACAAGGGCAAAGGCGCTTGCATCTGTCTTGGGTCGCATCACAGTTAAGGATGCTTCAGGAAATGTGATTGACCTAGAAGCCCTTGCTCCACAGCCAAACCCTGCAGATCTAGTCGAAGAGGCTTAATTCCTCTCTGCCTACAGCGAACACGACACAGTTCACGCATGTATTTCGCATAATCGGGAAGCATTTGGGCTGCTTAATTGTTAAGGTCACTACAGGTAAAAATACGGGAGGCAATTGACGTGGACACAGATAGCAAGATGAAGGACCAGATTTATAACCGCCTGCTTGAAGAGCGAATTGTTTTCTTGTCAGGTGAAGTCCGCGATGACATGGCCAACATGGTCTGTGCTCAACTACTTCTGCTTTCATCACTTGATGCCAAGAAAGATATTTTCATGTATATCAACTCACCTGGTGGCTCTGTCACTGCAGGTATGGCGATCTATGACACGATGCAATTAATCCCTAATGATGTTGCAACAGTTACCTTTGGAATGGCTGCTTCAATGGGTCAGTTCCTTCTAACATCAGGTGCTAAGGGCAAGCGTTACTCAACAAAGAGCTCTCGTATCTTGATGCACCAACCACTCGGTGGAATTGGCGGAAACGCAATTGATATTCGCATCCAGGCTGAGCAAATGGCTATTACCAAGCAGACTCTTTCAGAGTTAAATGCTTTGCATACTGGTCAAACTCTAGAAAAGATTCTTGCAGACTCAGATCGTGACAACTGGTTTAATGCAAAAGATGCAAAGGATTATGGCTTTGTAGATCATGTAGTTACTTCACTGGGACAAATCACTGGAGGGAAAGCGTAATGACATTCCAAGAAATTAATGCACGCTACGTTCTTCCAACTGTTGAAGAAAAAACAGCCTACGGATACAAGCGTCAAGATCCATACACAAAACTATTTGAAGAGCGCATCATTTTCATGGGTCAGCCAATTGATGACACAGTTGCAAACGATGTCATGGCACAGCTTTTGACTTTGGAATCAATGGATCCAGATCGCGACATCATGATCTACATCAACTCACCTGGTGGATCATTTACTGCGCTAACTGCTATTTATGACACTATGCAGTTTGTGCGCCCAGATATCAGCACAATTTGCTTAGGCCAAGCAGCATCTGCAGCAGCGGTAATTCTTGCTGGCGGCGCAAAGGGCAAGCGTTACGCACTAGAGCATTCACGTATTTTGATTCACCAACCATCATCTGAAGGTGGCGGTCAGGCATCTGATATCGAGATTCAAGCTCGCGAAATCGATCGCATCACTCGCTTGCAAGAGGACTTGCTATCACGCCATGTTGTGAAGTCATCAGAAGAGATCCGTAAGGACATTGAGCGCGACAAGATTCTCACAGCAGCAGAGGCTGTTGAGTACGGAATCATTGATCAAGTTCTAGCATCACGTAAGGCTAAGAAGTAATTCTTCTATAATTTAAGTGAAACTATTTGAGCCGGGTTCCCTTTGGTCCTATAAGGGATACCGGCTCTTTTGGTTTTCAAATGCAATCTTTGTTTTAGGTGCATCTGCTTTTCCTATTGCACTTGCTGTCACAGTTCTTGATGCAGGTGGCACAGCGACTTCACTTGGTTTAATCCTTGGAGCACGAGTCTTATCAGGTGTTGTCTTTGCACCCTTTGCTGGTGTGTGGGCCGACAGATTGCCGCGACGAAATGTAATGATTGGTGCAGATCTGTTTAGAGCAGCTGTTGTTATCTCAATGGTTTTTGTCTCAGCCCCATCAATGCCACATATTCTTTTAGGGCTAGCAGTTTTTCTAGTAGGAGTTGGTGATGCATTTGGTGCTGCTGCAGCGGGTGCGATAATTCCAAGCCTTGTACCTGATGAAAAACTTCCTGCTGCAAATGTTGCTCGCAACATTATGACTAAAGGTGCCACCATTGTTGGCCCAGGTATTGGCGGAGCATCAGTGTTTTTAATTGGTGGCAGGCTTACATTTCTCTTCACCGCAATCGCTTTTATCTTAGGAACTTACTTCCTCTTTAAGATTGAAGAAGATATCAACGGGAATAAGCGCGAGCAAGAGCCGTTCATGGTCGAACTTCGCGAGGGTCTGCGCACTGTTAGAGATATTCCATGGATCGGTGCTTTTATTATCATGGTTTCATTTCAGCTAATGGTTGTCATCGCAGCAGAAACAGTTTTATTGCCAGTGATAAGCCGGCGTGAGTTCAATTCAAATACCCCATTTGCTTTGTCGGCCTCTGCCTTTGCAATCGGTAGCATTATTTCAGCGCTGCTGTGCGTTAAGATTAAAGTCAAACATGAAGGCTATGTTTCAATCTTTGTTTGGATGTTCATCATCATCGCTCCGCTGGCATTGGCTTTTCCAGTTTCAGGAACATTCGTAGTTATTGCTTATTTACTTGCAGGGTTTTCTGTTGGGCCGTGGGAGGCCTGGTGGTCATCTGCTGTGCAAAGAGAAGTCCCTGCGCATCTACAAGGTCGCGTCTTTTCTATTGATCACATGGGTTCTGCTGGATTAATGCCGATTGGTATGGCACTCATTGGTC
>CANLAC010000103.1 GCA_947488645.1 Actinomycetota bacterium
CGCGAAAACGGAAAAGCGATGCCAGATGCTCGTGGTGAAGCCACATATGCTGCTGAGTTCTTCCGTTGGTTTGCAGAAGAAACAGTTCGCACACCAGGTGATTTCCGTAAATCTCCATCAGGAGATAAGCGCATCCTTGTCTCACACGAGCCAATTGGTCTTTCTATTCTTATTACACCGTGGAACTTCCCAGCCGGAATGGCCACACGCAAGATCGGTCCAGCAGTTGCTGCTGGTTGCACAATGATTTTAAAGCCGGCTAGTGAAACACCACTGACCGCTATGTACATCGTTGATCTAATGGAGCGCGCAGGGTTGCCAAAGGGAGTTCTTAATTTAATTCTTCCAGAAAAAACTGGTGCTGCAATTTCAAAGATGCTGCATGATCCACGTGTTAAGAACCTTTCATTTACTGGTTCAACAGAAGTTGGTCGCATCCTTCTAAAGGAAGCCGCAGACCGCGTTATTCGCTGCTCAATGGAGCTTGGCGGAAATGCACAAGTTGTCATTCACGATGATGCAGATCTAGCGGTAACTATTCCACAGCTTTCACTTGCAAAAATGCGTAACGGTGGTGCTGCCTGCACATCAGCAAACCGCATCTTTGTTCAACGAGGTATTGCAGAAAAGTTCATTGCAGAGATGACTAAGTCCATGAGCTCATATGTTATGGGCCGTGGAATAGAAGCCACAACAACACTTGGTGCCTATGTTTCAATGAAAGAGCGCAACAAGATTGCTGACATAGTTGATGAATCAATCGCAGCAGGTGCAAAGGTTGAAGTTGGTGGAGTTAAGCCAGAAGGTGATGGTGCTTTCTACCCAGCAACAGTTCTAATTGTTAAAAAAGATAACCCAATCCTGCTCCATGAAATCTTCGGACCGGTTGCACCGATTGTCATTTTTGATACCGATGAAGAAGGAATCGAAATGGCTAATGACACCGAGTTCGGTCTTATTAGTTATGTCTTCTCTTCAAATCTGACTCGCGCACTGCGCACAGCAGAGGCGATGGAATCAGGAATGGTTGCAATCAATAAGGGCGTCATCTCAGATCCAGCTGCACCATTTGGTGGCGTGAAGCAATCAGGCTTGGGCCGCGAAGGTGGCTTTGATGGAATTCATGAGTTCTTGCAGACCAAGTTCATTGGTGTTGAGATCTAACCTGCGGAGGATGAGGGATTTGAACCCTCGATAGGTTGCCCTATACACGCTTTCCAAGCGTGCGCACTCGGCCGCTATGCGAATCCTCCCGAGGAGGTGAACTCTATCGGTGGCTGTAACTATGATTACGCCAGATCCCTCGTACGGCGTTATCCGTACTGAACTCCCCCAGGGCAGGAATGCAGCAAGGGTAGGTCCGCTCTGGCGGGTGTGCGAGGGGTCCTATTAAATTGGGCAAGGCGACGAACAGTAGAGGAGCACGGCGATGTCATTAGCTTTGTATCGTAAATATCGTCCCTCTGTTTTTGCAGATGTCATCGGACAAGAACATGTAACTGTTCCACTTTCAAATGCTTTGGAATCAGGTCGCACACACCACGCATATTTATTTAGTGGTCCACGCGGTTGCGGAAAAACTTCTAGCGCACGAATCATGGCGCGCTCGCTGAACTGCGAAAAGGGTCCAACACCAAATCCATGCGGTGAGTGTCAATCATGTAAAGATCTAGTTGCGAACGGTCCAGGTTCATTAGATGTTATTGAACTAGATGCTGCTACCCACGGTTTAGTAGATGATGCCCGCGATCTTCGCGACAAAGCATTCTTTGCACCAGTGAATAGTCGTTACAAGATTTACATTATTGATGAGGCACATCAGCTTGGACCAGGTGCTGCTAACGCACTACTTAAAGTTGTTGAAGAACCACCAGCACATGTCATTTTCATTTTTGCTACAACAGAACCAGATAAGTTAATTGCAACAATTCGTTCTCGCACACACCACTATCCATTCCGCTTAGTTCCACCAGGAACATTGGCTGCCCATTTGGAAAAGGTTTGTAACGCTGAAGGCGTAAAGGTTGATAAGGGTGTAATTCCACTTGTAGTGCGCGCATCTGGCGGCTCTGTGCGTGATGCACTCTCTGTCCTTGGTCAGCTTTTAGCTGGTGCTGGCAAAGATGGCGTTAGCTATGAAATTGCAATCCAATTACTTGGCTTCACAGATGGTGCGCTACTAGATGATGCAATCGATGCGATTGCTGCCCATGATGGGGCAACACTCTTTAAAACTATTGATCGTGTTATTGAATCAGGACATGATCCACGCAGGTTTACAAGTGATATGTTGGAACGAATTCGCGATTTAATGATTGTTGATGCATTAAAGGATTCAACAGTTAATTCAATCTTGCGCGATATGCCAGATGATCAAATGGAACGCATGCGCAATCAGGCAAACAGAATTGGAACTGCAAATCTTTCACGAGCAGCAGATATTGCAGCAGAAGGTTTGACCCAAATGCGTGGGGCTACAGCACCTCGCTTAATCCTTGAGCTCATCTGCGGGCGCATTTTGTTGCCAATAGGCGATAACACTGAGGCAGGAATGCTCTCTCGTATTGAGCGATTAGAGCGCGCAGAAAACATCGCACCCCTTACAACTGCAGCACCACAAGTTAAAGCAACCCCTGCTGCTCCTAAAGCACAAGAAGAAAAGCCTGTTGTGAAAGAGAAAGAAGCAGCACCTGTTGCAGCACCTGCAGTTGCACCAAAGGCGAAGGTTCCAGGCAACTTTGATATTGCAGCACTGCGCAGAGCGTGGCCTGATGTGATTGAAGATGTAAAGAAGCGTCGCAGGCTTACTTGGTCCCTTCTGAGCGCTTCTGCGCAGGTGTTAAGTGTTGATGAGGATGCGATAACTATTGGCATTGTTAATGCTGGCGCAAAGGAAAGCTTTGAGCGTTCTGAATCTGATGTGATTCTACGTAATGCATTTATTGATGTAGTTGGGTTAGATCGAAAGATTGCTGTTGTTGTGGATCCGTCGATTGATACCAATACTCCGGCTGCCCGTGAGACACGAACATCTGAAGCTCCAAGTGATGCGGTGCTTTTATCAGGTGCTGCGCTTTTGGCAAAAGAGCTTGGCGCAAAAATAGTTGAGGGTAAGTAATAGATGTCAGGAATGTATGAAGGTGCAATTCAAGATTTAATTGATGCCCTTGGTCGCCTGCCAGGTATTGGCCCAAAGAGTGCCCAACGAATTGCGTTTCACATCTTGCAATCTGATGCTGAAGTCGCATCGGCACTTGTTGATTCAATTCGTGTTGTTAAAGAGCGAGTGAAGTTTTGTGTTGTGTGTGGAAATGTTTCTGAAGAGGATGAATGCCGTATCTGTCGGGATCCTCGCCGCGATAACACCATCATTTGTGTTGTTGAAGAAAGTAAAGATGTAATTGCGATTGAACGTACTCGCGAATTTCGCGGTAAGTACCATGTGCTGGGTGGTGCGATTAGTCCGATCGATGGCATTGGTCCTGAACAACTTCGTATTCGTGAGCTAATGGTTCGATTGGCAGATGCTGGAATCATTGAAGTTATCTTGGCAACTGATCCCAACCTTGAAGGTGAAGCAACAGCTACCTATCTATCCCGACTTATTAAGCCGATGGATATAAAGGTCTCTCGTTTAGCCAGCGGTTTGCCAGTAGGCGGAGATTTGGAGTATGCCGATGAAGTTACCTTGGGCCGCGCCTTTGAGGGCCGTAGGGATGTTTAATCTCACTAATTGAGATGCTCGTGGTCTCATTATTTGAGAAATGCGAGAAATTGGGTAGCCCCACAAGATTTTGTGCTTCATGATTGAGCCATGGGGTTAATTGTTCAGAAGTACGGCGGCTCTTCTGTGGCAGATGCCGAAGGGCTAAAACGCGTTGCCAACAGGATTGTGGCGGCAAAGCGGGACGGCAATCAGGTTGTTGTCGTGGTTTCAGCCATGGGCGATACAACTGATGAGCTGATTGATCTGGCTGAACAAATCACTCCTATTCCTCAGGGCCGCGAACTAGATATGTTGCTCACTGCCGGTGAGCGAATTTCAATGGCACTTCTTGCAATGGCAATTAATAACTTAGGCCACGAAGCTCTCTCCTTTACAGGCAGCCAAGCTGGCGTAATTACAACTTCTGCACATGGTCGCGCTCGCATTATTGATGTGACACCTGGTCGAATTAAAGAAGCGTTAGATGCCGGAGCAATTGCAATTGTTGCTGGCT
>CANLAC010000104.1 GCA_947488645.1 Actinomycetota bacterium
ATACCGCGCAAGACGCGACCAAGACGATCAGCTTCTTGTGCATTTGGATGACGCCCATGGCGCAAACCATTGCCGACTTTATCCAGCATCTTGATGGTGTCTTCAATCATCGCTGCAAGATCATCACTATTTACACGTGAGTTTTCAACTAGTGATGGTGGTGCATCAATGATGTGTACTGATAATGCTTGTGGGCCTTTACGGCTGTCAGCAATAGAAAACTCAAGCTTTGTTCCAGGCTTAACTGTTGCAACACCTTCTGGAAGTGAAGTCGCGGCTAGATAAACATCTTCGCCTTCATCATTTGCAATAAAGCCGAAACCTTTTTCTAATGAGAACCATTTAACGCGTCCTGTAGGCATGGGGGGCTCCTTGCTAGTTTTTTGTACTGGTATTAATCGGTATCGCGGGTGCGATAGCAGGTGCTTAGTTTAACACCGGCTCTGTGAAGGTCGCTTCCGAATGTGCTCCGCAGCCATGATCCACGCTCACTACGCGTGCATCCTCGGGCGAAATAGCGTTAGCACACACGCCAAATGTTGATCGCAATGATCCTGCAATAGGAATAAAGAATCCGCAGCTATGGCACGGCTTTGGTGCTGACTGGGCAACAGGTGCGTTTGGTCCACGTTCTCCGTCATACCAACGCTTTGCTGCTTGATCGCGTCCTTCAATAGACATCACACGTGCACGGCCCAAACCAAGTTCGATAGCCATCGCAGTATCTAAATCTTCATCTTGTGGCAACGCTTGTTCACCTGCAACTAAACGTGTATCATCTAATGAGCTTGGAACAATATCTCCAACGCCAACATCGCCAGGCAAAATTCTGTCGCGATAAGGAATCCAATCAGGAGCACGTAGTGCATCAGGCCCAGGAAGTACTACAACATCGCAAATTGTTGGAGTTGCTTCTTGATCAACCTTTGCGATGGTGATGCACCAACGCCATCCGCGGTAGCCTGAAAGTTTTGCTTCGAATAAATATGTTGCAACACGGTTCTCATCATCAAAATCAACTGAAACAAAACCGCCAACTTGATCGCGTTGTTCTGCCACTTCTAGTGCGGCATTTCGGGCAAGATCCTTTGCATCAAAAGCAACAGCTGTGCTTTTTGATTTCTTCTCCTTTTTGGGAGACTCCTTTTTTGGAGTTAAGGATTTCTTTGCCATGGGCTAAGGGTAAAGCAGAACGCCGCCCTCGCGTTAATCGAGGACGGCGTTAGGCGTAATTATTGGGACTTAGAAGTCCATATCTCCGCCACCTTGTGGGGCAGCAGCAGCCTTTTCTGGCTTATCTGCAATAACAGCTTCTGTTGTAATAAACAGAGCAGCAATTGATGCAGCATTTTGTAGTGCAGAACGTGTGACCTTTGCTGGATCAATAATTCCAGATTTGATCATGTCTACATATTCACCAGTTGCAGCGTTAAGACCTTGTCCTGCTGGAAGATGGCGAACCTTTTCTACAACAACTCCGCCTTCAAGTCCTGCGTTCACTGCAATCTGCTTGATTGGAGCTTCGATTGCATATTCAACAATCTTTGCACCAGTTGCTTCATCGCCAGTTAAACCAGTCAGACGCTTGAACACTGCAGCACCTGCTTGTAGAAGTGCAACGCCACCACCGGCGACGATTCCTTCTTCAACTGCAGCCTTTGCATTGCGAACTGCATCTTCAATGCGGTGCTTGCGCTCCTTGAGTTCAACCTCAGTTGCAGCACCCGCCTTGATAACAGCAACGCCACCAGCAAGCTTTGCAAGACGCTCTTGCAACTTCTCGCGGTCATAATCTGAATCAGATGACTCAATCTCGTTACGGATCTGCTGAACGCGGCCCTTAATCTGAGCGTCATCTCCAGCACCTTCAACGATTGTTGTCTCTTCCTTGCTGATAACAACCTTGCGAGCCTTGCCCAAAAGATCAAGCTCTGCTGCTTCTAGACGAAGTCCAACTTCTTCTGAAATAACAGTTGCACCTGTAAGGATTGCAATGTCTTGGAGCATCGCCTTGCGACGATCTCCAAAGCCTGGTGCCTTAACAGCTGCTGAGCGGAATGTTCCGCGAATCTTGTTCACAACTAGTGTTGCGAGCGCTTCGCCTTCAACATCTTCAGCAATGATCAATAGTGGCTTACCTGATTGCATAACCTTTTCAAGTACTGGCACTAGATCTTTAATGTTTGCAATCTTTGAGTTAGCGATCAATACGTAAGCATCCTCTAGGACTACTTCCATGCGATCCTGATCAGTTACAAAGTATGGAGAGATGTAACCCTTATCAAAGCGCATACCTTCTGTGAGCTCTAGCTCTAGACCAAAAGTGTTTGACTCTTCAACAGTGATGACGCCTTCTTTGCCAACCTTGTCCATTGCCTCAGCAATCATTTCACCGATAGTTGCATCTGCTGCAGAGATAGATGCGGTCGCAGCAATCTGCTCCTTTGAGTCAACAGCCTTTGCCATTGAAAGAAGTTCAGCAACGATTTCAGCAACAGCCTTTTCAATACCGCGCTTTAGCGCCATTGGGTTTGATCCAGCTGCAACGTTACGCAGACCTTCACGAACTAGCGCTTGTGCCAAAACAGTTGCAGTTGTTGTTCCGTCGCCGGCAACATCATCAGTCTTCTTTGCAACTTCCTTGACTAGCTCTGCGCCAATCTTTTCCCATGGATCATCTAGTTCAATTTCCTTTGCAATGGAAACGCCATCATTAGTAATTGTTGGGGCGCCCCACTTCTTCTCGAGAACAACATTTCGTCCACGAGGTCCAAGGGTTACCTTGACCGCATCGGCCAAGATATTCATGCCGCGCTCTAATCCGCGACGTGCTTCTTCATTAAAGGCAATCTGCTTTGCCATGAGTTGTGCTCCTTGTTAGTTCTTCTTGGTCGGGGGCTTTATCACTCGCACCCCGAGAGTGCTAACGCCAAATCTAGAGCCTTTGATTGGTAGGTGCAAAACGAGGGGTAGGAAGGATTAAGGGCGGGCCACGCGAGTAGCCATACGGGCCTCGCGTAGGCGGCGAAGGCGCTTAACTAGCATCGGTGAGGCAGCTAGAGCGTCGTTTCGGTCGATCAGATCGTTGAGAAGTTGGTAATAACGAGGAGCGCTCAGTTCGAAAAGATCCTTAATTGCCGCCTCTTTTGCCCCTGCATAGCGCCACCAGTTGCCCTCAAACTCAAGGATGCGAACTTCGAGGTCACTGAGCCCAGTGTTGATTGCAGACTCTTCTTGCGCAGACATGGGTTAAATCTTACGTTAGAGCACGCTCAAAGTGTGGGAACTTCGAACAAGGAATTTCAGTACTTAATTTATGCATTAATTCTGGCCTTCTTCACAATATTTCTGATCATCGTTGGAAAAACAAATAGGTGTAGTGGTGAGATTGCATACCAATACAACTGCCCACCTAATCCACGTGGATTAAATGTTGCTTCTTGAACAATCTTTGTCTTTCCATTTTCTCGGGTAACTGTAAATTCCAGCCACGCCTTGCCGGGCAACACCATTTCGGCATACAGCTTTAATCTGCGACCAGCTTCTAACTCTTCTACTCGCCAAAAATCTAAACTTTCTCCAACTCGTAAGAAATCTGGATCGCGACGACCGCGACGCAAACCAACGCCGCCCACTAAGAAGCGATCTAAAACTCCACGTGCCCACCACAAGAAATCTGAACCGAACCAACCGTTAACGCCACCAATGCGTTCAACCTGTCGCCACACCTGCTCTGCTGGAACATCGGTGATCTTTACGCGATGATCGCGCAAAACCATTTCACCAGCCCAGTCAGGGTCTCCTTGTGCTTTTTGCCATGGGGCAGTTGGCATAGTTGCATCAGACCAACGTGTTTCTACGTTGTGAGTTGTGATTTTAGATAACGCTAATGAAATAGCGGTTTCAACATCAATTAATCCTTCAGCAGGCTTTGGAATAAGTGCATCAATACTTTTTGCAGGATCAGCAACAACTTCACTAATGAGTGAACCAACAAGTGGTCGAGCAAGAGCGGTTGGAACTGGCGTGACTAAGCCAATCCACAAACTAGATAGTCCAGGTGTAAGAACAGGGACCCTAATGATCCAACGCTTTTTTAATCCAGATAGCTTTGCAAACTTTTGCATCATGTCCGCATACGACAAGACTTCTGGACCACCAATATCAAAGACTTTGTTAACTGGCTTATCTAAATGTGCTGCACCTT
>CANLAC010000105.1 GCA_947488645.1 Actinomycetota bacterium
AATGCACCAGTTCCACAGGTTGTTAATGCTGCAAAATCTGGTGATGTTAAAGGAATGAAGATCGGCGTAGTTAAAGAACTTAACGGTGATGGATATCAACCAGGAGTTCGTGCACGCTTTGAGGAATCACTTGAATTGCTAGCAAAAGCTGGGGCAGAAATCGTTGAAGTATCTGCCCCTAACTTTGAATACGCCCTTGCCGCGTACTACTTAATCGCACCATCCGAATGCTCTTCTAACTTAGCTCGCTTTGATGCGATGCGTTATGGCTTGCGCGTTGGCGACGTTGATGGAGCATCAGCAGAGTCAGTTATGAATTTGACTCGTGAGGTTGGCTTTGGCAAAGAGGTAAAGCGCCGCATCATCTTGGGAACTTATGCCTTGTCATCTGGTTACTACGATGCATATTATGGAAGTGCTCAAAAAGTTCGCACACTAATCACTCAAGATTTCACAAAGGCTTTTGAGAAAGCAGATGTTCTGGTTTCACCAACATGCCCAACAACAGCATTTAAAATTGGCGAAAAAGCTAATGATCCTTTGGCAATGTATTTAAATGACATTGCAACAATCCCAGTAAACATGGCAGGAATTGGCGGAATGTCATTGCCTTCAGGTTTGGCTGATGAAGATGGATTGCCCGTTGGTTTCCAGATTATGTCTCCTGTTATGAAGGATGAGCGCATGTACTCAGTCGGTGCAGCTCTTGAAGCAGCGCTACTTTCCAAGTGGGGCGCTCCATTACTGGATAAAGCACCAATAATGGGAGGTGCCAGATGACTCTTTCATATGATGATGTAGTTGCTAAGTACGAGCCAGTATTGGGCCTTGAAGTTCACGTTGAGTTAAATACGAACTCGAAGATGTTTTGTGGTTGCAGCACGATTTTTGGTGCAGAACCAAACACGCAAACCTGTCCTGTTTGTTTAGCTTTGCCTGGTGCTTTGCCTGTAGTAAACGAAAAGGCTATTGAATCAACGATCAAGATAGGTCTTGCACTTAACTGCTCTATTGCGCCTTTTTCACGTTTTGCTCGTAAGAACTACTTCTATCCAGATATGCCAAAGAATTTCCAGATTTCTCAGTATGACGAGCCAATCTGCGTTGATGGCTATGTCGATGTTGAAATTGAAACAGATGAAGGTCCAAAGAAGTTCCGCGTTGAAGTAGAGCGCGTGCACATGGAAGAGGACACAGGTAAGTCGCTACACGTTGGTGGAGCAACTGGTCGTATTCATGGCGCTGAATATTCACTTCTTGATTACAACCGTGCAGGCATTCCATTGGTTGAAATTGTTACCAAGATTGTTCCTGGCACAGGAAAGTACGCTCCAGAGGTCGCAAAGGCTTATGTTGCAGAGCTTCGTGACATTTTGCGCTCATTAGGCGTGAGTGATGTGAAGATGGAGCAGGGTTCGCTTCGCTGTGATGCCAACGTGTCGTTGCGATTAATCGGTGCAGAAAAACTTGGCACTCGTAGTGAGACTAAGAATGTGAACTCACTTCGTTCTGTAGAGCGCGCGATTCGCGGCGAAATGATTCGCCATGCAGAATTGTTAAATGCAGGTGGTCGTGTAGTTCAAGAAACTCGTCACTTCCAAGAAGACACAGGACTTACACGTTCTGGTCGTTCAAAGGAACAAGCAGAGGATTACCGCTACTTCCCAGAGCCAGATCTTGTGCCTGTTGAACCAGATGCTGCATGGATTGAAATATTGCGTGCAGCATTGCCGGAGCGTTCATCAATTCGTCGCAAGCGTTTACAAGAAGCATGGGCTGTTCCTGACAAGGAAATGGCTGCAATGATTAACGCAGATGTTCTAGATATTGTGGAAGCAACAGTGTTACTTGGTGCAGATCCTACAAAGTCTCGCACGTGGTGGCTTGGAGAGATTTCACGCATTGCAAACGATAAGGATGTTGCTATTGCAGACCTAGCAATTACACCTGCTGATGTCGCAGAAATCGTGGCACTTGTTAATGCCGGAGAACTAACTGACAAGCTTGCACGACAAGTAGTTGAAGGCGTCATAGCTGGTGAAGGAAAACCTTCTGAGGTAGTTGCAAAGCGTGGGATCAAAGTTGTCAATGATGATGGAGCTTTAATGGCAGCGATTGAAAAAGTGTGTGCCGAACAAGTAGAGACTGCCGACAAGGTGCGCAATGGACATTTGCCTGCGGCTGGAGCATTAATCGGCGCTGTCATGAAGGAGACAAAGGGCCAAGCAGATGCTGCCAAAGTTCGCTCACTACTGCTATCGCATTTGGGCCAAAGCGAAGGTTAGACTTATCTCATGCCTAATATGAAGCCACGTTCTGGACTTGTAACTGATGGACTTGAAAGAGCCCCTGCACGTGGAATGTTACGTGCTGTTGGAATGGGTGATGCTGATTGGGTGAAACCACAAATTGGTATTGCATCATCATGGAATGAAATCACGCCATGCAACTTGTCTCTTGATCGTTTGGCCAAGGCATCTAAGCAAGGTGTCATCGATGCCGGTGGATTCCCTATGCAATTTGGAACAATTTCTGTTTCTGATGGAATCTCAATGGGCCATGAAGGAATGCATTTCTCTTTAGTGTCGCGTGAAGTAATCGCAGACTCTGTCGAATGTGTAATGCAAGCAGAGCGTTTAGATGGAATGGTCACCTTTGCTGGATGCGATAAGTCATTGCCTGGAATGATGATGGCAGCGGCGCGTATCGATGTTGCAAGTGTTTTTGTATATGCAGGTTCAACATTGCCAGGCCAAGTTGACGGTAAAGATGTAACAATCATCGATGCATTTGAAGCTGTCGGTGCATGTGCTCGTGGATTAATTACACAGGAGCGAGTAGATCAAATTGAACGAGCAATCTGCCCAGGTGAAGGTGCTTGCGGAGGTATGTTTACCGCAAACACAATGGCAAGTATTGGTGAAGCAATTGGACTTTCATTGCCAGGATCTGCCGCACCTCCAGCAGTAGATCGCCGCCGTGACACTTATGCGATTGCATCTGGCGCGGCTGTCGTAGGACTTATTCGCCAAGGAATTACTACTCGCGATATCTTGACTAAGCCTGCATTTGAAAATGCAATCACAATATTGATGGCATTGGGTGGTTCTACCAACGCGGTACTTCATTTGCTCGCAATAGCCAACGAAGCGCATGTAGATCTATCTCTGGATGATTTCCACCGCATTGGTTCAAAAGTTCCTTTACTTGGAGATCTCAAGCCATTTGGCCAATTTGTTAT
This sequence comes from Actinomycetota bacterium, assembly GCA_947488645.1. Lineage (GTDB taxonomy): Bacteria > Actinomycetota > Actinomycetes > Nanopelagicales > Nanopelagicaceae > Planktophila. Next base: position 3,242 of record CANLAC010000105.1, read on the forward strand.
GAGCGATGTAGACAAGGTTGGCGGAATTCCAGTTGTTCTTAAAGGCCTTCTAGATGCTGGTTTATTGCATGGAGATGTTCTGACTGTTACCGGTAAGACGATGGCTGAGAACTTAAAGGAGATCAATCCTCCTGATCCAGATGGACAAATTTTAAAGGCAGTTTCTGCTCCAATGTCTACTGATGTTGGAATCACAATTCTTGGTGGCTCTCTTGCAACTGAAGGTGCAGTTTGTAAAACAGCCGGAATCGGAATTGAAAGTTTTGAAGGTCCAGCAAGAGTATTTGAACGTGAACAAGCAGCGATGGAAGCACTTGAAAATGGAACAATCACAGCTGGTGATGTAGTTGTCATTCGCTATGAAGGTCCAAAGGGCGGACCAGGTATGCGCGAGATGTTAATGATCACTGGCGCGATAAAAGGCGCAGGACTTGGCAAGTCAACATTGCTATTAACTGATGGACGATTCTCTGGTGGATCAACTGGATTATGTGTTGGCCACGTTGCACCAGAGGCTGTTGATGGGGGACCGATCGCATTTATTAAAGATGGCGACAAGGTACGCATTGACATTAAAAATCGCACATTAGATTTGTTGGTAGATCCAGCAGAACTTGAAGCCCGCAAAGTTGGCTGGAAGCCGCTGACCCATAAGTACACCCAAGGCGTTTTAGCCAAGTATTCAAAGTTGGTTCAGTCCGCATCCAAGGGAGCGATCTGTCAGTAGCTCTCTCACAATATGAGATCTGCATCTCATCCCTTGACGTTGAGCCTGGATCATTGGAGAATAAGCGCATGAGCACAACATTTGTGGTGGTGATTTAAAGGCGCGTGATCGATTTGTGATCAGGCGCCACCCTCAGTTATCTGGGGGTTTTTTCATTTCA
>CANLAC010000106.1 GCA_947488645.1 Actinomycetota bacterium
CTGCTTTGCGTTGGGCACCAGTTGCAGTACTTAAAGTGCGGCCTGCGACCCGAGCTGTGTCGGCCAATGTGTTTATCAATGTCTGCGCGCTCATTTAGATCAACACCAAATCATCACGATGAACTAGTTCACGTTCATACTCTGCGCCTAATGATGCAGCGAGCTCTTTTGTGGAACGCCCCAACATTTGTGGCAAATCTTCAGAATCAAATGCAACAAGGCCGCGTGCAATTACTTTTCCAGTTGGGCCGACTAATTCAACCGCGTCACCTGCAATGAACTCGCCTTCAACAGCGGTAACTCCGGCTGGTAGCAAAGAAACTCCACGTTCTAAAATTGCCGTCACAGCACCAGCATCAAGGATCAACTTGCCTTGCGGTGTAGTTGCATGTGCAAGCCAAAGAAGTCGTGAAGTGGTCTTGCTTGCTTGGGCATGGAAGTGAGTGCCATGTGCTTCCCCGCGTAATGATTTTTCGGCATCCGCTAGAGATGTCAGCAACATTGGAATCCCTGCAGATGTCGCAATGCGAGCTGCCTCAACTTTGGTAACCATTCCCCCGCTACCAACACCTGCTGTCCCAGCGCCACCAAGAACAACATTTTCAACTTCTGCAATGTTCTTAACTTCATGAATTCTCTGCGCTCCTGCTTGTGAAGGAGGTGCGTCATAGAGTGCATCAATATCTGAGACCAAAACCAATAGATCTGCACCAATTAGTAGTGCAACCAGAGCAGCAAGGCGATCATTGTCGCCAAAGCGAATTTCACCAGTACCAACAGAATCGTTTTCATTAATGATCGGAACAACACCCAGTTGCAAAAGGCGAAACAAGGTGCGCTGTGCATTTTGGTAATGAGAGCGGCGCACAACATCTTCGGTTGTAAGAAGAACTTGCGATGCCGTAAGAGAATGACGATTAAAGCTTTGTGTGTATTGCGCAATGAGTAGGCCCTGACCAACTGAAGCTGCAGCTTGTTGCGTTGCAAGATCCTTTGGACGTGTTGTTAAGCCAAGGGGTGCAAGTCCAGCGGCGATTGCACCTGAAGAAACAACTACTACTTCAGCACCACGGGCTTTACAGGTGGCAACAACATCAACGAGTTTGTTGACAGCATCTGCATCAAGTGCGGATCCGGCTTTACCGGTAAGAGAGGATGAACCAATCTTGATGACGATGCGATGTGCAGAGGTGATCTGCTCTCGGCTCACTTGTCATCTCCATCCTCTGGTTCTTTCACAATGATGGCTGAAAGTTTAGGTGTGTGTGGGTCAACTACGTTGTATTCCCACTGCTTGGCGATTTCATCTTCGCTCAAAATATCTTCAACGCGCTCAGGCATGTTCCATGTTGATTCAAGTCGTGAGTCCTCACCGCGGCGATGTAGGTGGCCAGCTAACTGCTCTGCTCCAGCTTCAATCGTTGGCTCCCAGTCAAAGATAACTTCTGTATCCCCGTCGCCAATTCGTACTTCACTTCCGGCAACTGCGCCCTTCTTAAACAACTCTTTTTCAACCCCAAGTTGTGCAAGACGATCAGCCAAGTAACCAATAGCTTCAGCATTTTTAAAGTTAGTCTGTCGAACCCAACGCTCAACCTTCTTGCCGCGGATTGTGAATGATCCGTCTGCATTGGCATTAACCAAGAATCCAGAATCATCGACTGCAACTGGACGCAAAATAATGCGAGTGCGCTCTTCAACACCTGCATCAGCGCGATTCTTTTGAACCAAACGTCCCATGGCATAGATCAAATCTTGTAAGCCGGCGCGAGATGCGGCAGAGACTGGATACACGTCATAACCCTTGTTGCGTAACTCTTGTTCGACCATATCTGACATTGCTTGTCCATCAGGTAAATCTATTTTGTTCAGCGCAATGATGCGGACTCGATCTTCAAGTCCACCATATAGCGCAAGCTCATTTTCAATTGCTTCAAGATCTGCAACTGGATTTCGATCTGTTTCCAATGTTCCACAATCAAGAACATGCACCAAAGCAACACAACGCTCAACATGGCGCAGGAATTCAAGGCCTAAACCTTTACCTTGAGATGCCCCTGGAATAAGTCCTGGAACATCTGCAACTGTGAAACGTGTTTCACCTGCTTGAACAACGCCAAGGTTTGGAACCAGTGTTGTAAATGGATAGTCAGCAATCTTTGGACGTGCTGCAGAAACAGCAGCGATAAGTGAAGATTTTCCAGCACTTGGGAATCCAACTAGAGCAATGTCTGCAACGCTTTTTAGCTCAAGAATTAATGTGCGTTCTTCGCCTGGTTCCCCAAGTAATGCAAAACCTGGTGCACGACGCTTTGATGAAGAAAGCGCCATATTTCCCAGTCCACCAAAACCTGCTTGGGCAGCAATAAATGTTGTACCGGTACCAATTAAATCTGCAATCTGTTCACCATTACTATCGTAAATAACAGTTCCATTTGGAACTCCAAGGATTAAATCTTCACCTTGATGTCCATCTTTGCGATCGCCATATCCCTGATGTCCTGACGTTGCTCTGCGGTGAGGTGAGTGGTGGAAATCGAGCAGGGTCGTAACGCTTGGATCAACAATTAAAATTACATCTCCGCCGCGTCCACCATTACCGCCATCTGGTCCACCTAATGGCTTGAACTTTTCACGCTTTACAGAAACACAACCATCGCCACCTTTTCCGGCAATGGCATAGAGAGTTACGCGATCAACGAATGTTGTCACTTATTAACTCCCTTCAGAAATAAAAAAAGCGAGCCGCGTGATTACGGCTCGCTCTTTTACAAGAAACCTAAAATTAAGCTACCGGAGCCACATTCACAACGCGACGACCGCGAGCGCGACCGAATTCAACAACGCCTGCAGCTAGTGCAAACAAAGTGTCATCCTTACCGCGACCTACGTTCTTGCCTGGGTGAAAATGTGTTCCGCGCTGGCGAACTAGAATTTCGCCTGCATTAACTTCTTGTCCGCCGAAACGCTTGATGCCAAGGTACTGTGGATTGGAATCGCGACCGTTTCGTGTCGAGGAGACACCCTTCTTACTTGCCATTTACTGTGTCTCCCTTACTTCGCGCCGTTGATGGCGGTAATTTTCACACGAGTCAGTTGCGCACGGAATCCCTGGCGACGACGGTGACCTGTCTTGTTCTTGTAACGCAAAATATCAATCTTTGGTCCCTTGAGCTCTTCAATAACTTCGCCAGTGACCTTAACGCCAGACAAAACCTTTGGGTCTGTTGTAACAGCAGCACCATCTACTACGAGCACAGCAGGGAATGAAACAGTTGAGCCAGCAGCAGCGTCGATGCGATCAACGATTACTGTGTCGCCAACTGCGACCTTCTCCTGGCGTCCGCCAGCTTTAACGATTGCGTACACGTGTTACTCCAGTTCAGTTTCTAAGCCTTGACCTAAATGAGGTCCGTGGGCAGAGGGTAAGCGTACGCAAGCGTGTGCTTACCGGTCAAATTACGATTGAACGATCCTGGTCACAGCCTTTTCTAGGGCGTAAATGGGGTCACTTGCCGCACCTTTAACTTCAGCATCTGCCTGGGCAATTGCCCCCACAGCATCGGCAATTTGGGCCGGGCTCCACCGATTGAGCTGCCTTCTTGCCTTATCGATCTGCCATGGAGCCATGCCTAGCTGTCCTGCTAATTCAAATGATTTTTGATTGCGATTAGCCCCTGAAACCTTTGCCAATGAACGAAGTGATGATGCGATCGCACTCGTAATCATCACAGGATCTGTTCCAGTTTCTAGTGCGCTTCGTAATGAAATAAGTGCTGCCGATAGATCTCCATCAAGCGCCGCATCTGCAACATCAAAGCCTGTGGTCTCGATTCGACCCTGGTGATAGGTATCAACCATGGCTTCATCAATTAATCCAGAAGGTGCATCTGCTGCAATTTGACCAACTGCACCTTGTAATTCACGAAGATCATTTCCAAGTGCGCCCACTAGCGCTGCAATCGCACCGGCTGAAGCCTTTCGTCCTAAATCTAAAAACAAGGACTTAACGAAATCCTCTTTTTCAGCTTCCTTCTTTAAGGGATCACATGCAACTATTTCTGGCTGTGCTTTTTTAATCGCATCTAGAA
>CANLAC010000107.1 GCA_947488645.1 Actinomycetota bacterium
GTTTGGCGGCCATGTCAGAGAATCAACGCTCTGCGTGGTCGCCAAGCTCACGTGAGATTCAACGCCGCCAATCCAGGCGCGCGATAAGCCGCAAGCAAGCAGGTATTGCTGCGGCTTCTTCTATTTTTGTGCTGGGAACTTTGGCCATAATTCTTGTTACATCACCTGGCTGGGAAACTGTTAAAACCACCTTCTTTGATATCGAATATGGCAAAGAGGTATTTCCAACTGTTATTAAGGGTCTTTGGATCAATCTGCAGCTCACCTTTATTGGGGGAGCAGCAATTGGTGTGATTGCACTTGGGTTAGCGTTGCTGCGAACAACCAAGTCGCCTGCCCTCACACCATTTAGATTTCTCGCCACTGCCTACGTTGATATTTTCCGAGGCGCACCACTGATCTTGATCATCTTGCTTGTTGGTTTTGGAGTACCGGCACTTGGTCTAAAGGGCGTGTCAAGCAATGTGATCTTTTTGGGAACAGTTGCAGTTGTGCTTACTTATTCAGCATATGTTGCCGAAGTTATCCGAAGCGGAATTTTATCTATCCACCCTAGCCAGCGCGCAGCAGCTAGATCATTGGGATTAACCTCAGGTCAAACTATGCGCTTTGTTGTTTTGCCACAGGCAATTCGCCGCGTTGTACCACCGCTATTAAATGACTTTGTTTCTTTACTTAAGGACACCGGTTTAGTTTCTATCCTTGGAGTAACAGATGCGGTGCGTGCTGCGCAGATTAATGCGAGCCGAACCTTTAATTACACCCCTTATGTTGTTGCGGCAATATTGTTCTTGCTTATTACTATTCCGATGACCCGCTACACCGATCGTGCCATTAGACAGCGCACCAGTGCCCAGAATTCAGAAGGTGCGATCTAATGAGCAATGTCCTAGAGCTAGTTAATATCCGGAAATCCTTTGGCACTGAACTTGTGTTGAACAATCTCTCGTTGGCAGTTCCTGAACACACCGCAACTGCGTTAATTGGTGCTTCAGGGTCTGGTAAATCAACCTTGCTTCGCTGCATTAATTTGCTGGAGTCAATCGATGATGGGCAGATCTTTTTAGATGGCGATGAAATTTCAGATCCGCTCATCAATGTGGATGATGTGCGACGCCGCCTGGGTATGGTCTTTCAATCATTTAACCTGTTTCCACACAAAACAGTTTTAGAGAACATCACACTCTCGCCCATCAAGGTGCATGGCAAGAGCAAAGATGAGGCAAATACCGCTGCGATGGAATTGCTCAAGCGCTTTGATCTTGCAGATAAAGCTGATCAGTACCCGGATCGCCTGAGTGGGGGACAGCAACAACGCGTTGCAATCATTCGCTCTTTAGCTGTTAACCCGCGTTTGTTGCTACTTGATGAAGTGACATCTGCTTTGGATCCAGTGCTAGTTAATGAAGTTTTATCTGCTGTGCGCGACCTAAAGAGTGATGGAATGACCATGGTTTTAGCAACACATGAAATGGGCTTTGCAACCCAGGTTGCAGATGAAGTCTGTTTCTTAGAATCTGGAAACATTATTGAGCGCGGGACGGCAGATCAGGTGCTGCATAACCCGCAGAACCCAAAGACACAAGAGTTCTTAAAGCGGGTTCATCAAGCTGGTCGGTTGTAGTGAATTCGTTTCCAAAGGCTGCAATTCCACTTCTTGCTTATGCAGCTGGTGATGCTTTTGGTGTTTACTACGAATTTTTAGGACAAACCCCAAAAGAAATCCCACAGGTTTTGTTACCAAAAGACGGATGGCCCTTTGGTGGGGTCAGCGATGACACCCTTCTTTCGATTTTAACAATCAAGTCTTTAACAAAAAAGACACCAGCCGAAGCTGCTGAATTCTTTCTAGAGCAATTACGTGAGGCAGTTCCGCGTTTGAGAGGACTTGGGCCAACAACTAGGACAGCACTTGGTTTAGAAGTAAAGGAAGGTGAGCGCGGCGTCATTGGAGAAACTAACGGTGCAATTATGCGCACCGCATTATGTGGGCTTTATGTACGAGAAAATCGTGATGAGTGGATCAAAGCATTAGTAGAAGTCACCCATAAATCTCCAAAGGCAATTGAGTGCGCACAAATTGCTGCAGGGTTATTTGCCGGTGAAGATTTGCCAGATTATTCAGATTGGTCTGCGCCAATTGGTGGAATTTCTCTGGATCCATTAGAAACTTTGCAGGCCGTGGTGTGGGTGGTTAAAAGAGCTAATGATGTGGCTGATGCTTTTTCACTTGCTTGTTCCTTAGGCGGAGACACAGACACTGTTGCAGCTTTAGCTGGTGCACTCTTTGCAGCGCGTTGGCCTGAAAAGGCTGATTTCTACTCCATTCCTTGGCTCAATGATGTTCAGTGGGATGAAATAGAAAAAGAGCTTCGGGAGTGCGCAGAGATGTTGGAGCAGATTCATGCCTAAAAAGGTTTGGGTGCAGGGCCCGATTGCATTAGACACCGTTGTGTATGTCTCCGAATTTCCAACACCAGGATCATTTGTGAATTCACTTCGCACAGAGGAAAGAACTGGTGGCACTGCTGCAAATGTTGCACTCGGTCTTTGCACAGCAGCTGTTGACACTGGATTTGTGAGTTACCTCGGAAATGATGAAATTGGTAAGCAACTTCTAAGAGTCTTAGAGCACAGTGCGATTAAGGATTTAGTTATTACTCACATAGACGATAAAACAAATCATGCCCTAGTACTAGTTGATGAGAAGTCAGAGCGCACAATAATTTCGATGACCACTCCGCATTTGAGAGAGCTTCGGATGGATAATGTTCCTTTTAAAAATGGTGATGTGGTTGCATTTATTCTCTGGCGTGAAGAGTTCCTTGCAGACTTACAACGGGCTCAAGCAGCTGGATGCTTTACCGTTGTTGGTGCAAGCGCACTCGCCGATCCATCTGTTACAGGCGCGGACTTACTCATTGGATCCAGAAATGATTTTCCAAGCCACTTGAATCCGTTGGACCATCTAAGTCGCTTCACAACAATTGTCCTGACAGATGGCAGCAATGGCTCTGTTGCATATAGCGGTAGTGGTGAAATAAAGCAGTCTGCGTTTGAGGTCGAAGTAAAAGACACTACCGGCGCCGGCGATGCATTTATCGCGGGTTACTTGGCAGGCATTGCGCATGAGTTAAATCCTGCTCAATGCTTAGAGTTAGCAGGCAAGTGGGCTGCAAGTGCAGTTCAGGTGAACACATCTATTCCGCCAGCATTTGAAGTGGTTAAAGCTCAATGGGGAATAGACTTGATTCCATGAGCGCATTTAACCAACGTATTGAGCCAATTCGTGAGCTTATGAAGGTAAAGGGGTTAGATGCTTTTGTTGTGCGCCGAAACCCCAACCTGGCATGGGCTATTGCTGGTCGAGCTCATGTGCCAACAACGATTGATGCTGCTTGCTTTGATTTAATCATTACGCAAGATTCTGCAACGGCAATTACTAATGTTGTCGAAGCCCCTCGTTTGATTGCAGAAGAATTTCCAAGTGAAATTATTGTCAAAACTGTTAAGTGGTCTGAAGGCCGTGATCCTCAACTTCCTACTGGAGCAAAAGTTGGTAGCGACCAGCCAGGTGGGGACAGACTAGATTTAGGAACTGAAATTGAGATGATGCGAGCATCTTTAATTGCATCAGAAGTTGAACGATTTAAAGAAATTTGTATTGACGCTGCTGTTGCTTTAGGAAATGCAATGAAGCAGGTTGAAAGTACTGATCGTGAAATAGATGTGGCAGGTTTAATTTCTCACTCTCTGTGGCAAGCAGATTTAGAAGTTGCATTTTTAGGTGTTGCTGGCCAAGAACGTGTTTCTAAATTTAGACACCCGCTTCCTACAGATACTGTTATTGGAAATCGCGTTTCTGCATCCATCTGCGCAAAACGCAAAGGTTTAATTGCTTCAGTTACGCGCATCGTTACCTTTGGGCAAGTAGCAGATTCAATGATTAACGATTACACCTCAATATTTAAAGTTGAAGCTGCGTTACTTGATGCAACAGTGGTGGGTAAGGCTTTTTCAGATCCCATTA
>CANLAC010000108.1 GCA_947488645.1 Actinomycetota bacterium
CAAAGCTTGGTCTTGAGATTTTGGATAAGTCTTTAGCTGAAATTGGTAAGTACTACACCGGCGCTTAGACGTTGAATCTAAATTCGACTACATCACCGTCTTGCATGATGTACTCCTTGCCTTCCATTCGTACTTTGCCCTTAGCTTTGGCTTCAACCATTGTGCCGGCAGCCATGAGATCGTCAAAGCTCACGATTTCAGCCTTGATAAATCCCTTTTGAAAATCTGTGTGAATAACTCCTGCAGCCATTGGCGCAGTGTCACCTTTGTGAATCGTCCAGGCGCGAGTTTCTTTTGGACCTGCAGTTAAATAAGTCTGTAATCCCAAAGTATCAAAACCAACACGTGCCAAGGTGGCAAGACCTGGTTCTTTTAAACCAATTGATTGCAGTAACTCAAGTGCGTCTTCATCGCTGAGTTCTGCAAGCTCTGCCTCTGTCTTTGCATCCAAAAAGATTGCCTCTGCCGGTGCAACAAGTGCTTGCAGCTTTGCCTTTAACTCTGGATCATTAATTTCTGCAGCATCTACATTAAAAACATATAAGAATGGCTTAGCAGTTAATAGGTGAAGCTCGGCCAAAAGTTCGCGATCAATTGAACTTTGTGACAACGGCTTTCCAGATTGCAACCAATCATTGGCTGCCTTTACAGCTTCCAATATTGGAGCCTTCTCTTTTGCAACACGTGCCTCTTTTTCAAGACGAGGGATTGCCTTTTCAATTGTTTGTAGATCTGCGAGCGCTAATTCTGTGTTAATCGTTTCCATGTCAGATGCTGGATCAATGCGACCATCAACGTGGACAACATCGCCATCGCTAAATACGCGGATGACCTGACAGATTGCATCGGTGTCACGAATATTTGTAAGAAACTTGTTTCCAAGGCCGGCACCTTCTGATGCGCCTTTAACAATTCCGGCGATATCTACGAAAGAGACAACGGCTGGAAGTAGTTTTTCTGAACTAAAGACTGTGGCTAGCTTGGCTAGGCGATCATCTGGCACCCCCACCATTCCCACGTTGGGCTCAATGGTGGCAAAGGGGTAGTTAGCGGCCAATACATTGTTCTTGGTCAGGGCATTAAACAGGGTCGACTTTCCGACGTTTGGCAGTCCGACGATTCCGATTGAGAGGCTCACTGGGCTTAGCCTACGCGGGATTGTCAGTGCTGACTGCCACGATAGGCCCATGCCCGCATACGTAGTGACCTTACTAATAGGACTGATCGCAGGAGCTGCGATCGGATTCCTCTTTTCCTCCCTGAAATCCAAGGATTCAGCCGGCAATCAAGCCCTGCTTGATGATTACAAAGTTCAGTTAGATGCAGAGCGCAAAAAGACAGAAACAGCCATCACACTCAACGCTGAACTATTGGCGGTTAAGGACTCTGTTTCAAAGCTAACGACACAATCTAATGAAGCAAACAGAATCCGCACTGAGGCTGAAGCAAAACTCAACACAACGATTCTAGAAATGCGCCGTGCCTCTGAATCTATATTTGATGAAACTAAGAAAATTGCTGGTGCTCTATCTAATTCACAAACCCGCGGAAAGTTTGGCGAGGCTCAACTAGAGCTATTGCTACAAGGTGCTGGCCTTCGTGAAGGACATGAATACACCGCCCAGCGTTCGACAACGGACGCCGACTCATCAGGTATTCCAGATGTGACAGTTAATATGCCGGGCGGCTCACAATTATTTATTGACTCCAAGTTTCCTTTTGAGCGCTTCCTGGAAGCATTCGGCACAGATGATCAAGCAGAGCGCGATCAGTATTTACAGCAACACACCAAGGATTTACTCAAGCACGTTGAAGCGCTCGCAAAGCGTGGCTATCACAAATCAGAAGGCTCACCTGATTTTGTTGTTCTCTTTGTTCCCTTTGAAACGCTGCTCTCCGAAGCACTTCGCCTAGATCCTATGTTGCTAGAAAAGTCTTTTAAGGTTGGCGTAACAATTGCAACACCAACATCCATGATGGCTCTGCTTCGCACAATCGGCTATATCTTCACCCGCAACAAGTTGGCAGAAAATGCTGACGAAATTCAAAAGGTTGCCAGCACCTTCCTAAAAAACATCACTCTGCTTCACACAAAGATTGTGGCGGTCGGTAAGGCAATTTCGCAAACCTCTAAGGCCTATGAAGATCTTGTCCCAACAGCTGAAAAGACTGTTCTGGCTCCTGCTCGCAGAATTCATAACTTGGGAGTAACGGGTGATAAAGATAAGTTAGCCATCGCATATCCTGATGCCCCTGGTGCAGTTCGAGATCTTAAAAATGCAGAGTTAGATGGCAGCGATGATTACATTGATGCAGAAGAGGTAGATGAGCAATGAGCACACTACAAAAGATTCAGATTCAAGGTCCTGGCCTGAAAAAGGAAGGCATTGTGGTTTTGCAAACCCTATTCATTGGCTTCTTTGTTTTCATTGAAATGACAATCCGCACCGGTGTTGGAGTCCTTACTGGAATCGCAATTTGCGCAGCCCTCTATGGCTCACTGCGCTTTGGTCGCCCAGGCACAACCTATGTTTCAGTTGTTACTCCCCCATTGGCATTTGCAGGCTCTGCACTATTAATAACAATGCTGCTCGATGGATTTAGACCATCACGTGTTGGAATTGATTTCATCGCAGCTCTTGCATCAGAGGCGCTATTTTTAATTCTAGCTGAGGCCTATGGCTGGTTTGTGTATTTGAATCAAAAGGCTAAGAGCAAGCCTTCTAAAAAGCGTTCATCTGAAACTAATATCTAAGCTGAGGTTTACCAGGCTTTGCTGCCACGAAGAACAACTGGCGGTTGAATAAAGCTATTCCCAACTGCTGCTTTGAATTCAAGTATATGGGAGCTTTCGCGATGTGCGACGTAATCTTCATAGGTTAAGTATTTTTCAACAATAAAATAGGAGCCATCAATTTCTGAGTTCTTATGAACCTCATACTCAATACAGCCGGGCTCTTGTTGAGTTTTTGCAGCTAGCTTGGCCAAAGATTCTTCAAAAAGCTCTACTGTTTCAAGTGCGACCGTAAATGATGCGATAACTGAAAAGTTCATTGATTTTTCCAATCGATGATGTTTATTGGTTGTTGCCCTTGCGCCATTCCTTGGAACTGCTCAGCGAGAAATGCATGTGCCTGTGGTTCAAAAGCTGTGGAATCCCCACCAACATGAGGGACCACGGTGCAGTTTTTGAGTTCCCATAGTGGGTGCTCCTTGGGAAGTGGTTCAGGATCTGTTACATCTAAGGCTGCAAACAATCTTTTTGCCTTTAGCTCCGCGCATAACGCATCGGTATTTACTACCGGCCCCCTAGCAACGTTTACGAGTAAGGCTCCATCTTTCATCGCTGCCAGGAAAGCACTATCTACAAGGTTTCGCGTGTCTGAAGTCAGAGGTACCAATAGCACTACACAATCGAATTTTCCGATAGTTGCTTGAGCTGTTGAGATTGCTTCAACACCATCTCTGGCGCTTTGTCCAAACATTGTGACCTTACATTCAAAAGGGGCAAGCATGCTCTTTAAGCGCTGAGCAACAGATCCAGCCCCGATGATCGCAATCTCTTTACCGTAGAGCGAACCTATTGTTTTGTGATTCCAGAAACCCTGGCTTTGATTGCCGGCAAATTCGTGGTGATTCTTAAAGTGGGCCAACAGCAATGAGATAGCTAACTCTGAAGTTGAGAAGTCATGCACGCCTCGAGCATTACATAAGATTTGATCATTTCGCATAAACGAAAGTACATCTTCGTACCCAGCCGTCAATAATTGAACAATTCTAAGGTTTGGTAATTCTAAAATTGGATCTAGTGACTTCTTGCCGCCCATATATGTTGGTACATAGATCGTTATTTCAGACAACTCACTCTTGCTCAAGGTGTCTATTGGCGCACTAGTTAGTTTCCAGCCTTGAGGTATAACAACGTCGTTCCATTGACACCAAACAACTTGGTTCACAAACTCTTCTATTTCTTACCAGATGATGGAATTGAAGCAATGAGTTTTTGTGTGTAAGCATTTGAAGGGT
>CANLAC010000109.1 GCA_947488645.1 Actinomycetota bacterium
TTGACGTTGAGCCTGGATCATTGGAGAATAAGCGCATGAGCACAACATTTGTGGTGGTGATTTAAAGGCGCGTGATCGATTTGTGATCAGGCGCCACCCTCAGTTATCTGGGGGTTTTTTCATTTCATATACAAACAGGTTGTACGTAACGAAAGACCACAACGAAAGGAGATGGATATGAGCAAGAAGATGAGTGGAGCTAAATCACTCGTGCAATCTTTGGAGTCTGCCGGCGTCGATGTGATGTTTGGAATTCCAGGTGGTGCAATTCTTCCTGCATACGATCCAATCTTTGATAGCAGTATCCGCCACATCCTGGTTCGCCACGAACAAGGTGCTGGACATGCCGCAACTGGTTATGCCCAAGTAACCGGTCGCGTTGGTGTTTGTATTGCTACTTCTGGCCCTGGTGCAACAAACCTTGTTACACCACTTGCAGATGCTGCAATGGATTCAGTTCCAATGGTTGCAATCACTGGCCAAGTTCCATCAGCTGCAATTGGAACAGACGCTTTCCAAGAGGCAGATATTCGCGGCATAACAATGCCATTTACAAAGCACAATTATTTAATTACTGATCCTGATGATATTCCACGTGCAATTGCTGAGGCATTTTATATTGCCTCATCTGGCCGCCCAGGTCCCGTGCTTGTCGATATTGCAAAAGATGCATTACAAAAAGAAACAGATTTTGCGTGGCCAAAGGATTTGTCTCTTCCTGGTTACCATCCTCAAATTGAACCCGAAAATCAAGCGATTAAAGATGCGGCAGCATTGATCGCTCAATCTTCAAAACCTGTTTTCTATGTTGGCGGCGGCGTAATCAAATCAAATGCTTCAAAAGAGTTAATGCAACTTGCCGAATTAGTTGGAGCACCTGTTGTAACAACACTTATGGCACTTGGATCCTTCCCAGATAGCCACCCTCAACATTATGGAATGCCTGGTATGCACGGCACTGTTAGTGCTGTTACAGCGCTACAAAAGGCGGATTTACTCATTACATTAGGCGCCCGCTTTGATGATCGTGTGACTGGAAAGCTTTCAACTTTTGCTGTTAATGCAAAGGTAATCCACGCTGACATTGATCCGGCCGAAATCGGTAAGAATCGCTATGCAGATGTTCCTGTAGTTGGCGATCTCAAGCACACAATCGCCGCACTTATTCCTGCAATAAAGGCAGAGTTTGCAAAGGGACGCGCAGATCTTGCTCCATGGCTAGCTGCAATGAACAAACTGCGTACTACTTACCCATTGGGCTATGACTTACCGAAAGATGGTTCATTGTCACCGCAATATGTAATTGAACGAATCAGCGCAATCACTGGTCCTGAGGCAATCTATGTTGCTGGCGTTGGTCAGCACCAAATGTGGGCGGCGCAATTTGTTAAATATGAAAATCCACGAACATGGTTGAACTCTGGCGGACTTGGAACGATGGGTTACGCCGTTCCTGCTGCAATGGGTGCAAAGGTTGGCGCACCTGACACAACAGTGTGGGCTATTGATGGTGATGGATGTTTCCAGATGACAAATCAAGAACTTGTTACATGTGCGTTGAACAATATTCCTATCAAGGTTGCAATTATTAACAATGAATCACTTGGAATGGTGCGCCAATGGCAGACATTGTTCTACGAAGGTCGTTACTCAAATACGAACCTTGAGTCAAAGCGAGTCCCAGATTTCGTAAAACTTGCCGATGCTATGGGTTGCGTTGGATTAACCTGTGATCGCCTCGAAGATGTGGATGCAATTATTAAGAAGGCTAACTCGATCAATGATCAACCTGTGGTTGTTGATTTCAGAGTATTCCGCGATGCAATGGTGTGGCCGATGGTTGCTGCCGGAACTTCAAATGATGATATTAAAATCGCGCGTGAAATGGCGCCTGACTGGGATTCACAGGAGCTCTAATGAGTACTCATACACTGTCAGTTCTGGTTGAAAACTCACCAGGTGTACTTGCGCGCGTTGCTGGTCTTTTCTCACGTCGTGCCTACAACATCGATTCTCTTGCGGTAGGCCCAACAGAAAATCCCGATATTTCACGAATGACTATTGTCATCAATGTTGAGAGCCATTCATTGGAGCAGGTAATTCGCCAACTTGATAAGTTGGTCAACGTTATCCATATTGCAGAGTTGAAGTTAGAAGATTCAGTTCAAGCTGAGCTTCTACTTGTAAAGATTTCTGCTACATCGAAGAATAAGTTTGATGTTGAAGCGGTCCTTGAGACCTACGGCGCATCAATCGTTGATGAGGATTCTGACTCTGTGACCATCGAGGCCACAGGAGATGCGGTAAAGATCAGTGATTTACTCAACGCTTTAGAGCGTTTTGGCATCCGTGAACTGGCTCAATCAGGCCTAGTGGCGATCGAGCGTGGCAGCAGCTCGCTGGCAGACCGTACCCTTAGCACTCAAAGTATTCCTACCGCTGACAGCGGTCAGGCTGATTACCAAAACTAAAGACACCAACCCAAAGGCGAATGGAGAAATACCGTGGCAGCAACGATGTATCACGAAGAGGATGCCGATCTTTCAATCATCCAGGGTCGCAAAGTCGCGATCATCGGTTACGGATCACAAGGACATGCACACGCGCTTAACCTGCGCGACAGTGGCGTAGATGTTCGCGTTGGTTTAAAAGATGGTTCACCATCTCGCGCAAAGGCAGAGGCTGAAGGCCTTCGCGTTGTGAGTGTTGCTGAAGCGGTTAAGGAAGCAACAGTCATCATGATTTTGGCGCCAGATCACTTGCAGCGTCACATCTACACAGATTCTATTTTGCCTAACCTTAAAGATGGCGATGCATTGTTCTTTGGGCATGGATTTAATATCCGCTTTGGATATATCAAGCCAACTGCATCAGTTGATGTCTGCATGGTTGCACCTAAGGGTCCAGGACACTTGGTTCGTCGTGAATATGCAGCGGGTCGTGGAGTTCCAGTAATTGTTGCAGTTGAGCAAGATTCAACAGGTAGTGCATGGCCACTAACGCTTTCATATGCAAAGGCAATTGGCGGACTTCGCGCAGGTGGAATCCTCACAACATTTACTGAAGAGACTGAAACAGATCTATTCGGCGAGCAATCAGTTCTTTGTGGTGGAGCATCACAGCTAGTTATGTATGGTTTTGAAGTACTTACTGAAGCTGGATACCAGCCTGAGGTTGCATACTTCGAATGCTTGCACGAACTTAAGCTAATTGTTGACCTTATGTACGAAGGTGGAATTGCAAAGCAGCGCTGGTCAGTTTCTGACACAGCAGAGTTTGGTGATTACGTTTCAGGTCCACGCGTTATTGATCCACGCGTTAAGGAAAACATGAAGGCTGTACTTGCAGATGTTCAGAGCGGTGCCTTTGCAAAGCGCTTCATCGATGATCAAGAGGCTGGAGCGCCAGAATTTAAATCACTTCGCGCAAAGGGTGAAATTCACCCAATCGAAGGCGTGGGCCGTGAGCTGCGCAAGATGTTCTCTTGGATGAAGCAGTCAAAGGGCGACGATTACAAAGAAGGCAGCGCGGCGCGTGGCTAAACCTATTGTTCTAATCGCTGAAGAGCTCAGTCCTGCAACACTTGAAGCATTAGGTCCTGATTTTGAAGTTGTTAACTGCGATGGAGCAAATCGCGCAGAACTTCTAGCAGCACTTGGCAAAGGTGTGGATGCAGTACTGATTCGCTCAGCAACGAAGATGGATTCTGAAGCTATTGCTGCAGCAAAGGGATTGAAGGTTATTGCTCGCGCAGGTGTTGGTCTAGATAACGTTGATATTCCTGCAGCCACTGCAGCAGGTGTCATGGTTGTTAATGCGCCAACTTCAAACATTGTGTCAGCTGCCGAATTAGCAATCTCATTGCTCATGGCATCTGCACGTTTCATTTCTCCAGCACACGCAGCATTGCGTAATGGAAAGTGGGCGCGCTCAAAGTACACAGGCGC
>CANLAC010000110.1 GCA_947488645.1 Actinomycetota bacterium
TTGAACTCGGCTGCTTCTGCGCGCAATAGTGGACCTGCACCGTGTGATGTAAGCACAACCTTGTGCTTACGTTTGCCCTGCTGGGGATTTGCCTCGTGAAGTACTTCAACTTCAACGCGATCAATAAGTACGCTAAACCGCTCCATACTGGTGAGTTTTTCTTCAGCGATTGTTTTGAAATCATCTGCTAAATCTGCGTGACGGGTATGAATAAGAATCTTCATACTTAGAAGGGTAGTACTAATACCACCGCTGTCGCTATGGAAGCCAGGAGAAAAGATTTACCCAGGATTTTTAGCGCTGTCGCTCTGTCCGCAGCCCGATCTTCCATGCTTGTGACCCTCTTGATGTCTCCCATTTTGCCGACATTAAATGTTCCGGCTAAGCCATAGGCTAAACAAAACTTACTGCGCGATTGAACAAAGCCAACTGAGGCAACCATTAAAGGAAAGAAGATACCCAAGCGAATAGCGGTAGGGGCATCGACCGTGTTAAAAGTTAAAAGAGTTGAGATCGAAAAGAACAAACCAACAATTGCTACTAATTGCCTGCGACGGATTTCACCTTTGCCAATATTGCAGGTACCAGGGATGTATGCGTAATCAGGCATCTTCAAATTCATCTTCGTCGACCCAAGTGTCAGCAACAGAATCTTCTTGGTGCTCTACCCAAGAAAGAAATGAGCCAACAGCGCGAAAGGCCAAGATGGCCACTGTCGCTGCTGCAAATACTCGACGAAATGCTTTGAACATGAGTTAAAAATACAGCCTTTCCCTGAAAATTTCTTTATAGGACGGTTAACGCTTGCTGAATGTCTGCCCACAAGTCTTCAACATGCTCGCAACCAACAGAAAGACGAATCAATTGCTCCGGCACGGAAAGACTTTCAAGTGCCCAACGTCGGCGTCTTTCCCACAACGATTCAATCCCACCAAGACTGGTTGCATGGGTGATTAGCTTTGATGACTCACAAACCTTTTCTGCCTCTTCTGCTGTGCCATCAACTTCAAAGGAGATAACTGCTCCGAAGCCTGGATAACGAACTTTGGTCACTTTTGGATGCTTTGATAAGCGAGTTACTAACTCTTTTGCATTACTTTCTGCCGCTCTAAAGCGAATAGGAAATGATCTGATTCCACGTAATGCAAGCCATGCCTCAAATGGGCCTGGGATAGAGCCATTGAAACGTCTTGATTCTTCTAACCGCTTATATAGAGCATCATCATTTGTTGATAGTGAACCCAGCACAACATCGCTATGGCCGGCTAGGAACTTAGTAACTGAGTGCATAACAATGTCGGCCCCCATCGTTAAGGGCTTTTGAACTAGTGGTGTTGCAAAGGTGTTATCAACTGCAACGCCAATGCCTGACTTCTTGGCAGCTGTGATCAACGCTGGTAAATCTGCAACATCTAGACATGGATTTGTTGGGGATTCAAGCCATACCAATGCCGCGCCCTTCATTGCAGCAATAACTTCTTCAGTGTTTGTAATTTCAACAAAGCGAACTTCTAAACGTCCTGTTGCATGATGTTGATTAAGCAAACCCATGGTGCCGCTATAACCCTGATTTGAGGCAACAACTGGTGCACCTATTGGCAGAATAGAAAAGACTGCACTGATTGCTGCCATGCCTGATGAGAATGAAAGTGTTGCTCCGCCTTCTAGTTCACCAATTGCACTTTCTAGTGCACTCCAACTTTCATTGCCGTAACGTCCATAACCAACTGGACCACCTGCGTGATAAGTGGATGAAAAAATAAGTGGCGGATTCAATGAAGCATCAGGAGTCACATCAGGACGACCAGCTGTGATTGCAGATGTTTCAGGGTGAAGACTCATGGAATAAGTCTAATTGCCAGACAGCACAGCCATTGCCGCATTATGTCCAGGAATCCCGCTTACTCCCCCGCCACGTATTGCCCCAGCCCCACATATAAAGATGCGTGGGTCATCTGTTTCAACACCCCACGAAGGAGCTGATCCATCTTCACGAAATGGCATCGATAAATCCTTGTGAAAGATATTGCCTCGAGGCAGCGCAATTGCTTCCTCAATATCAAGTGGTGTTTTAACCTCGATAGCAGCAATCACATCTTCGATGGGCTCTGCCAAATACTCATTGACAGATGAAAGTGCCGAAGCAAGTGCAACATCTCTAGCGCCATCATTGTCTGCATCAAATAATGAGGCAGGGGTGTGGAGTCCAAACAAAGTTAAGGTTTGATAACCAGCTGCTTGTAATTCTGAACCCAAGATTGATGGATCAGTCAATGTGTGGCAATACATCTCAATTGGCATCTTGGCTGGCATCACACCTGATTTAGCCTCTTTATATGTCTGTTCTAACTGTGAAAAACTCTCATTGGCATGGAAGGTTCCAGCAAAGGCAAGTCGTGGATCAATACCTGATTTTAACTGAGGCAAACGCTTTAACAAGATATTGATTTTCATCTGTGAGCCATCTAGTGATTTTGGTTTAGATTTTCCACGAAGTTTTGCTAACACGGCAGGTGCGGCATTAGATAGCAGGTAGTCAGATTGATACACATCACCAGCTTCAGTTCTTACAGCCACACCTGATTGATCACTCACTATTGAATTGACTTTTGAATCAACTTTGATTTCAACACCTAAGTTTGTTGCTGCTCGGATGAGTTCTTGGACCAGAGCGCCCATCCCACCAACTGGAACCTTCCACTCTCCTGTGCCATTACCCATGAGGTGGTAGAGAAAACAAATGTTTGCCTGAATGTCATAGGCAGAAGCAAACGTCCCAATTAAGGCATCTGTTAACACAACACCTTTTACAAAGTCGTTCTTGAAACGCTTATCTATTTCAGCTCCAATAGGATTTTCAACCAAGTAATCCCAAGTGCGCGGCAAGTCAATTTCAGCCTTTAATTCACTTCTGGTCTTTAGCGGCTGTAACAGTGTTGGTGCAATCCTTTGGGCAAATTCTGCAACTTCCCCATAAAACTCTTGCCAGGCTTTAGCCTCTGCCCCTGTTGGATCTAGTTCATTAAATGATGCCGCTGTCTTTTCATCCCACAGCCTTGAAACGTAGAGACCTTTATCTAGATATGGGGTGTAGCTAGATACCTCGCGAGAGATGCACTCAAAGGAAAGCCCAAGGTCTGTCACTATTTTGTCTGGCAACAGGGAGACTAAATATGAATACCTTGAGAGATGCGCATCAAAGCCCTCAAATGCTTGAACACTTTGTGTGGCCCCACCTATTTCAGGGTTAGCTTCAAGAATGACTACTGACTTTCCGGCCTTTGCTAAATAAGTTGCAGCAACTAAGCCATTGTGTCCACCACCAATAATGGTGACATCGTATTTCTTGGCATTCATTTAAACTGCCCGCGCAATCCGATCAATGGCTTCAGTGATAATTTCTGGACTTGTTGCAAAGTTTAAGCGCACATATTGATCGCACTGCTTGCCAAAAGTGTGTCCTGAGTTAAAGGCAACTCGAGCTTTTTCAACCAATGCCACGGATGGATCGGTCCCTAAATTCAAAGACGCAACATCTATCCACGCCAAATAGCTGTTTTGCGGGATGTGATATCGAACCGTTGGGAGTTTTTCAGCCAAAAGTTTTTTTATCAAATGTCGGTTGTGATCAAGCTGGGCAATTACGGTATCTAGCCAAACACCACTATCGGCAAAAGCGACAGCTGTTGCAAATCCACCAAGTAATGATGCGCGGTAATGCATCGCTGGCGCTAAATTTGCCAATTTAGAATTCATTTGTTCGTTTTGAGAAATTAAAATTGCGCACTTAAGGCCAGCAATGTTCCAGCCTTTAGATGCGGCGGTAACACATACTGCTACGGATTCAGCATCAGCACCCAAGGAAAGCATTGGCACAAATGTCTCATCAGGAAAAGTTAGGGGTGCATGGATCTCATCACTTATAACTAATACGTCGTGCTTCTTGG
>CANLAC010000111.1 GCA_947488645.1 Actinomycetota bacterium
TTCGCCAAATGATGGTTATCCGTGATTTTGAGGAGAGTGCTGACAAGTTATGTCTTAGAGGAAAAGTGCCAGGCGGTATGCACAACTCATCTGGTCAGGAAGCTGTTGCAGTAGGTGTGCTATCAGCCCTTGCTCCCGATGATGTCATTGCTACTACTCACCGATCTCACCACCACACCTTGGCAAAGGGATTTACAGCCAAGTCAGTAATGGCAGAACTCTTTGCCAAATCAACAGGAGTATCTGGTGGTCGTGGTGGATCAATGCACCTTGCCGGAGTTGAACGCGGACACTTTGGTGGTAACGGAATTGTGGGCGCAGGCGTTGGTATTGCTATGGGCGCAGCGTTAGGAATTCAAACCCTTAAAGACAAAAAAGTCTCAGTAGGTTTTGTTGGTGATGGAGGAATGAATACAGGTCGAACCTGGGAAGCTGTCAATATGGCAGTTATCTATAAGTTGCCATTCATTATCATTTGTGACAATAACCAATATGCAGTGGAAACTTTTGTTGGTCGTGTTACAGGCGGTGGAGATTTAGCTAAGCGCGCCGCTGGATTTGGTCTTCCAAGTTTTAATATCAATGGCCAGGATGTGGAAGAGGTCATTAAATACACATCCGAGGCTAGAGACAGAGCGCTAGCTGGTGATGGGCCAACCTTTATTAATGCTGTTACATACCGCTATTACGGTCACAATGTAGGAGAAAAGGGCCAATACAGAACCCAAGAAGAGATTGCAGAGTGGAGAACCTCTAAAGATCCTATTGATTACTTCACTGGTGTAGTCCTTGAAAGAAAATTTGCAACACAAACAGAGATTGATGACATGCGTGCATCGGTCAGAAAAGAGATTGATGAAGCAGTTGCCTTTGCTGAGTCATCACCAGAACCAGATATTTCAACAGTCACCCAAGGCGTAGATTCTGGAAAGTTAGGAATTCAGTTATGAGCACCGACACAACAGTAAAGGCCAACGCAACACCAACCTATTCAGAGGCGTTCCAATCTGGCGTACGTGAAGAAATGACCCGAAATAAAGGAATCTTTATTTTAGGTACAGACCTTCAAGAGCGTGGCGGACACTTTGCACAAGTTAAAGGTATTGCTCAAGAATTTGGTTTTGATCGAGTTAAAGACTCTCCAATTTCAGAAGCGGCAATGGTTGCTGCAGGCATGGGTGCGGCTATGTATGGCTGTCACCCAATCATCGACCTTAACTTCATTGACTTTTCACTTGGCGCGATGGATGAAATCATCAATCAAGCAGCAAAAATTAGATTCATGTTTAATAAGCCAGTTCCACTGGTAATTCGTGCGACTTCGGGAGTGGCACTTGGCGGAGCGCATCACTGTAATTCTCTAGAGTCATTCTTTGCCCATACCGCCGGATTATCACTAGCGGTTCCTTCAACTCCAATGGATGTTAAGGGCTTAATAAAGACAGCTTTGCGTAATGAAGATCCTGTTATTTTCTTGATGCACAAGAAACTGTCAGGTATTCGTGGTGAAATTAAGGGCGATGATTACTTCGTCCCATTTGGCAAAGCAGTCACAATTAAGCCAGGAAAAGACGCAGTCATTATTTCTTATGGGTACTCTGTTGTGACCGCCAATAAGGCAGCACAGGCGCTAGAAGCTGAGGGAATATCAGTTGAAGTAATTGATTTACGCACTCTTTTCCCGCTAGATACAGATGCTATTAACGCAGCGGTTAAGAAGTTTGGCCGCGTTGTCGTCGTCGATGAGGCTCCATTGTTTGGATCAATTACTGCAGAGATTGCTGCAACAGCAACCGAAGCAAACTTTGGATCACTCAAGGGCCCAATCGTGCGCGTTGGCGCTATACGAGCTCCTCTGAGTGCAAATCCTGCAATGGCAGAAGCTGCAATTCCATCAGTTGAATCAATCTCAGCTGCTGTTAAAAAAGTCATGAAATACTAAGAGGGAGAAAACTATGTCTGCAAAGATATTTGATTTAACTGGCAAGGTAGTTGTCGTAACTGGCGCAGCCGGTGGCATCGGAATGGCTGTGTGCAGACAACTAGGTGGTAGCGGGGCAACCATTGTTCTCTCAGATATTGATGCGAGTGGTCTTGAGCTCTCTAAGAAAGAATTGGAATCACGTGGGATCAAGTGTGGAACATTTGTTAGTAATACAAGTATCGAGTCCGAAGTAATTGCTTTCTATCAGTATGTTTCCAAAGAGTTTGGTGTTCCAGATATCTTGGTTAACAATGCTGCACAAGGGACGCATACACCCCCACAAGATACTTCGCTTGAAATATGGAACCGCGTAATTGGAACATCGCTTACTGGATATTTCTTAAATGCACGCGAATTTGCCAGGTTGGTGATACCAGCGAAGAAGCCGGCTGCAATTGTGAACATAAGCTCAATTGCTGGAAGCTCAGCTATTGGGCGTGGAAATTTTGCATACAGCACTGCAAAAGGTGGAGTTAATCAATTCACTCGCGAATTAGCGATCGAATGGGCAAAGTCGAAGATTCGCGTTAATGCGATTCAGCCTTGCTCTGTAAACACCCCTGGATGGCGCAAGTGGGTTGAAACTGAAGGAGAGGCGGCCAAAGCGCTGACAACCCTGCTGCTCCGAGGAATCCCAATGGGCCGAGTGGCAGAGCCTGAGGACATTGCAAACGCAGTTCATTTCTTGGCTAGTGATGCTGCAGCCATGATTACAGGCACGATATTGCCCGTTGATGGTGGCAATTTGGCCTATAACGCAGGCGGAACCCTCGGAGAGTACTAACAAACACAAACCGTTCGATCTGCTTCAAAGTGCCCTTTTTGGGGTAGTGGTCTATTGTTGTTTACAAACAACAATTTGAAGGAGGACATATGCCAAACACAATTAAGCCCTTGGGTTTAGGAATAGCTTCGCGCCGAGTTCTTTCAGATGTTGTGACAGATGATCTTCGCCAAGCAATAGTCGATCATGAACTAGAACCAGGCCGACGGATTTCAGAAGATGAACTTGCAGCCCAGATGGGTGTTTCACGTGGTCCTATTCGCGAAGCTCTTGCTCGTCTTGAACGCGAAGGATTAATCACACTTGAACGACACCGCGGTGCTCGTGTTGCATCATGGTCTGGACAAGATATTGATGAGATTTATTCTATGAGAAGTGTTTTAGAAGAGCTTGCTATCGAATGGGCTTGCAAGAACGCCACAGTTGCCGATCTTGCGGCGATGGATGAAGTGTTAACACGCTACTCAAAGTTGACGGACAAGCAACGCACTCCAAAAGAGGTAAGTAAGATTGACTTGGAGTTTCATAGCGCGCTTTTCGCATCAGCTCACCACGATAGATTATTTAAAGCATGGGAAGTTATGCGCTCGCAGATTCATGCATTCCTCGTCTATACCTGGTCCCAAGATGATAAAGTCAATAAGGAATTTCTCCCAATGTGGGGACCAGACCACCTAGAACTTTTGGAAATAATCCGAGCTAAGCAAACAACAAAAGCAAAAGCGGTAATTCATGAACATGTTGAGCGTGGTGCGAGGCGTGTAATCGTACACTTTAAGGAAACACCGACGGTTAATGCGTCAAAGAAAAAGAGATAATTAGATTTCTATAAGGCTTTAATGGAGTCAAGAATAGACTTCGAAATCTCTATTGTGGGTGTGTTTTTCTGACGTTGTTGATTTTCAACATCTCCAGGGACTAAAACAGGGTTTTGTGGCTTTATCGCAGGGGTTGCCCTAACAGCTTGTATTGCCTCGGAGATTTCATCTTTAAAGGCGGCTGTTCCAAAGAATTTATCTGGGTCTATTACGACCATAACTGTTCCGTTACCGTGCGAATATGAAGAGTTCATCGATGGATGATTTCCAGATAAG
>CANLAC010000112.1 GCA_947488645.1 Actinomycetota bacterium
TGTAGCCGCCGCAAAGGTGTCTGCTTTGCTGGCTCAAGAAGGACGCGACGATCTGAATCTACGCGTTGCTGTGCAGCCAGGTGGATGTTCAGGCCTTAAGTACCAGCTCTACTTTGATGACCGCAACCTAGATGGTGACATCGTGCGCGAATTCGGCGCAGTAAAGGTGATTACCGACAAGATGAGCGATCCATATCTTTCTGGTGCAACGATTGATTTCGTTGACACAATCGAAAAGCAGGGATTTACGATTGATAATCCTCAAGCACAGGGTTCTTGTGCATGTGGCGATTCATTTAACTAAGTAACTCTACTTTTCGCATTAGTATCCCCACATGAAAATTGGTGTAGCGGGTTCTGTTGGTCTTGATCATTTAATGACCTTTTCTGGAAAGTTCACAGATTCACTCGTTGCTGGCTCTCTAGAAAAAGTCTCACTCTCTTTTCTTGTTGATAGTTTGGATGTTCGCCGCGGAGGGTGCGCAGCCAATATTGCTTTTGGTATGGGAGTGCTTGGATTAAATCCAATTCTGATTGCAGCTGTTGGAAAAGACTGGGCCGATTACGATGCCTGGCTTTCACGTCACGGTGTCGACACCTCACACGCTTTGGTGTCAACGACCTTACATACCGCTCACTTTGTTGTAACAACTGATCAAGAGCTCAATCAAATCGCATCCTTTTTCCCTGGTGCCATGTCTGAGGCTCGAAACATTGAGTTAAGTCCAATTATGCAAAAGGTTGGACGTTTGGACATGATGGTGATTTCACCTGATGATCCAGAAGCAATGCTTCGCCATTCTGAAGTCTGTCGCCAGCAGGGGATTGCATTTGCCGCTGATCCTTCCCAGCAGATGGCTCGAATGACAGGTGAAGAAATTAAGCTGCTCATTGAAGGTGCGGCTTATCTGTTTTTGAATGAGTATGAACTTGCCCTTGCCATGCAAAAGACTGGTTGGACTGACCGCGAGATTTTGGAACGTGTTAAGTATCGAGTGGTGACCTTGGGTTCAAAGGGAGCAAAAGTTGAAAGTGCCGCAGGAGAGTTTGTTCAGGTTGGCTGTCCCAAGGAAAAATCCAAGACCGATCCAACAGGGGTTGGAGATTCATTTAGATCTGGTTTCATTGCCGGGCTTGCCTGGGGACTGTCCCATGAACGATGCGCACAGTTGGGTGCATTAATTGCAACATATGTGATTGAGACCTTAGGGACTCAGGAATATCGCTTTACTAGCTCTGAATTTGTCGCCCGATTTGCCGAGGCCTATGGGAAAACCGCTGCCGATGAAATTTCTCAGCATCTGAAATAGATGTGAGGAGCGCCACCTCTCCTGCCGATTGTGCTCGTGCCACGCTGGGAGCCAATACAAACTATCCTTACCCCTATGCCTCGCACCTGGATTTCGCGCTTACGAGCACTGCTCTTACTCATTCCTGTTCTTCTCTTAACTGGTTGTTCACAGAGTATGGATTGGGGATTTCCAGAAGGAGTTTCAAGCGTTAACGATGCTTCGCTGTCTTTGTGGCAAGGCGCATGGATTGCAGCTGGAGTTGTTGGAGTATTTACATTAATTTTAATTTTATGGCCTGCAGTTTTTCACCGCGGCAAAAAAGATGGTCCAGAGTTTCCAAAGCAAACTCAATACAACGTCCCAGTTGAAATCGCGTACACACTTATTCCTTTTATCATCGTCGCAGTTCTCTTCTATTACACAATAGAGCGACAAAATATAATTACTGAAAAGACAGATACCTACGCTCATGAAATAACCGTTGAGGGATTTCAATGGTCATGGCAGTTTGGTTATCCAGAGGCTGGACCTGATGCAGTTGTAACTGGATCTCCTACACAACCCCCAACTTTGGTTGTTCCTCTAGGGGAGCGCGTTCGCTACACGATTACATCAAACGATGTTGTTCACGGATTCTGGATTCCAGCGTTCATGATTCAAATGCAGAATCTTCCTGGAGTGACTAATGAGCTGGAATTTACCGCTAATAAATTAGGTGAGTTCCCTGGTCGTTGCAACATTTTGTGCGGAAGAAACCACTCGCAAATGCTTTTCACGGTAAAGGTAGTTACACCTGCCCAATACGATGCTTATTTAGAAACACTTAAGGGGAGCCAATCATGACAACCTATGCAGATCGTCCAACGACAACTGTGAAGTCTCCAGCTCCTGCTGCAAAGGGCAAGTCATTTGTAAAGTGGATTACATCTACTGACCATAAGACGATCGGGTACTTGTATCTGATGACATCTTTTGCTTGGTTCTTGATTGCTGGAGTTCTAGCACTTGTGCTGCGTGCAGAATTAGCACGTCCAGGAATGCAGTTCTTGAGTAATGAGCAGTACAACCAAATTTTCACAATGCACGGAACCATCATGCTTTTGATGTTTGCAACCCCACTATTTGTGGGCTTTGCCAACGTAATTATGCCGCTTCAAATTGGCGCAGCAGATGTTGCCTTCCCGCGTTTGAACATGTTCTCTTATTGGTTGTTCCTCTTCGGAGGCTTGATGACCTTTGCTGGATTCTTATCTCCAGGTGGGGCAGCGTCATTTGGTTGGACTGCATATGCGCCACTTTCAAACTCTGATTACTCACCTGGCATCGGCGGGGATCTCTGGTTAATCGGTTTGGCTATCAGCGGTGTTGGAACAATTCTGGGTGGAGTTAACTTCATTACAACAATCTTCACAATGCGCGCACCAGGTATGACGATGTTTCGTATGTCAATCTTTTCCTGGAACGTTCTTCTGACTTCAATTTTAGTTTTGCTTGCTTTCCCACCTTTGGCCGCTGCCTTCTTGGGACTAGAAGCAGATCGTCTTTATGGAACACATTTATTTGATCCGGCCAATGGCGGAGCCATGCTGTGGCAGCATTTATTTTGGTTCTTTGGCCATCCCGAGGTTTACATTCTTGCTCTGCCGTTTTTTGGAATCGTTACAGAAATTTTGCCAGTCTTTAGTCGTAAGCCAATCTTTGGTTACCTAGGTCTTATCGCGGCAACTATTGCAATTGCAGCTCTTTCAGTTTCTGTATGGGCCCACCACATGTTTGCAAGTGGCCAGGTTCTGCTTCCATTCTTCTCCTTCATGACATTTTTGATTGGTATTCCTACCGGTGTGAAGTTCTTCAACTGGATCGGAACGATGTGGCGAGGCCACGTCACCTTTGAAACACCAATGCTGTGGGTAATGGGATTTCTTGTGACATTCCTGTTTGGTGGTC
This sequence comes from Actinomycetota bacterium, assembly GCA_947488645.1. Taxonomy (GTDB): domain Bacteria; phylum Actinomycetota; class Actinomycetes; order Nanopelagicales; family Nanopelagicaceae; genus Planktophila. Next base: position 3,240 of record CANLAC010000112.1, read on the forward strand.
TGACAGGAATTATTCTCGCTTCACCACCTCTAGATTTTGCAGTGTCAGCTAGCTACTTCGTGGTTGCTCACTTCCACTATGTTCTCTTTGGAACAGTGGTGTTCTCAATGTTTGCAGGTTTCTACTTCTGGTGGCCAAAGATGACAGGCCGCATGCTCAACGAGCGTCTAGGCAAGATTCACTTCTGGACTTTATTTGTTGGCTTCCACCTAACCTTCTTGATTCAGCACTGGTTGGGTATCAAGGGATTCCCACGACGTTATGCCGATTACCTTCCAGGTGATGGCTTTACCTTTATGAATACAGTTTCAACGATTGGTTCTTTCTTACTTGCACTTTCAATGATTCCTTTCTTCATTAATTTGTGGATCACTCGCAAGTCACCAATGGTTGGCGTGGATGATCCTTGGGGCTATGGAAGCTCACTTGAGTGGGCTACATCGTGTCCACCACCTCGTCATAATTTCTTGTCTATGCCTCGCATTTCCAGTGAGCGTCCCGCATTTGATTTACATCACCCACACGTGAAAATTGAGGGGAAGCATTAAAAGATGAAGGCCTCTTGGAAGTTATTCGGTGGATTAGCAGTCTTTTATGCAATCGTCACCGTCATCTATGTAGT
>CANLAC010000113.1 GCA_947488645.1 Actinomycetota bacterium
TCTAAAAAGATTTGCCCGTCATCGATTGACTCCAGCAAATTAATACAGCGAAGTAATGTTGATTTACCTGATCCAGATGCACCAATTAGCGCAGTTGCGGTGTGTTCAGGAACTGCCAAGGAAAGATGATTTAAGACAAGTTCAGTCCCAAAGGATTTACGAATATTGACTAGTTCTAAAACATTGCTCATTAGATCGCACCTTCTGAGTTCTGGGCACTGGTGCGCTGTCTAATGGCACGATCGGTGTAGCGGGTCATCGGAATGGTAATCAGCAAGAACAATATTGCAGCTACAACGTATGGCGTGTAATTAAAGGTTCGGCTCGCATTAATCTGCGCAGCACGCACCGCATCTGTTACTCCAAGGATAGAAACTAAACCCGTGTCCTTAAGTAAAGAAACAAAGTCATTTAATAGCGGTGGCACAACGCGGCGAATTGCCTGTGGCAAAACAACAAAGCGCATTGTTTGCCCAGATGTTAAGCCCAATGATCTTGCGGCTGCGCGCTGGCTTGGGTGAATAGATAATATGCCGCTCCGAATAACTTCGGCAACGTAGGCAGAATAAGTAAGCACAACGGCAACAGTTCCTAAAAAGATGACATTGCTGGAGACACCTTTTAACCCCAGGGCTGGCACACCAAAACCAACTAACAGAATAATCAAGATCAGTGGTGCGCCACGAAAAATATCAACATAGGCAGTTGCAAGAAATCTAAATGGTGTCAGCGAAGGCGACTTAGTTGTTCGAAGCAATGCTAAGCCGAGTGCAATCACGCCAATTGCCGCTCCGCCGATAAATGTGAGCTGCAGATTAATCCACAAACCTTTTATTACCGTTGGAAATACTTCTTTTCCGTACTCGATATCAAAGAAAGTGGTTTTAACAGTTTCCCAACCAGGTGATGTAACAAGAATTATTGCCAAAGTTCCAAGAACAAAAATAGAAGAAGCCGCAGCAATGCCTGCTTGCTTGCGGCTTATCGCACGCCTAGATTTCCGGCGATCTATCTCACGTGAGCTTGGCGACCACGCAGAGTTTTGATTCTCTGACATGGCCGCCAAACTACCGTGTTTACTTCGTAGTTTCTATTAAGGCTTCAAAACAGGAGCGCCAGCATCAGTTGCTAGCCACTTATCTGTAATTGCTGCCAATGTGCCATCAGTTGTGATTGCATCTACTGCACCTGACACACATGAGGTTAGCTTACTGCCCTTAGTTAGCAAGAGACCGAACTGATCTCCAGCACCAGTTGATGGAAGCTGTCCAACGATAAGACCGTTTGGAACTTCAACACCTGAAAGGTAGAAAGCTGTTGGTAGATCAACAACGAGACCATCGATCTGCTTGTTCTTGAGAGCAGAAACACCAGCAGCGTTGTCGTTAAACACCTGTGGTGTTGCACCGATCTGGTTTGAGATCGCATCTAGTGATGTTGTTCCAACAGCTGCGCCAAGCTTTGCGCCCTTTAGGTCAGCAAGTGATGTCTTTCCTTCGATCTTGCTTCCCTTAAATGAAACGATTGCTTGTGGAGCTGTGTAGTAAGGAGATGAGAAATCAACTGCTGTCTTGCGCTCTTCTGTAATTGAGAATTGCTGCAAGTTGAAGTCAAAGTTCTTTTCTCCTGGTGTCACAGCAGAATCAAATGTTGTGCGAACCCATACGACATCTGCTGCATCAAATCCGAGTTGCTTAGCAACTGCGTATGCAACTGCGCCTTCAAAACCATTTCCGGTCTCTGGCGCATCATCGATGATCCATGGGTAGTAAGCAGGCTCGCCTGTTGCGATTGTTAGCTTGCCCTCAGTAACTGTTGCAAGATCTGCTTTGGCACATGATGCGCTCTCAGATGTTGCTGAATCAGATGATGAACAACCTGTAAGTGTTAGTGCAGCTGCAATTACTACTGCAGCGAAAATTCCAAAACGATTCTTCATAAATTCCCCCAATTAATAGGCACGTAAGAGAAAGACTACTTTTCCTATTCTCGCGTGTCTAAGCGCAAACTAGTTGCAATTAGCCTCGTGAAAACATTGACGCGAGTATAGATCAAGACGCATAATGTTGTATACATTAAACAATCAAAGGAATCGGAGCGGTAATGAGCTATAAGGATCTATTCGATGTGCGAGGCAAGACCGCTTTGGTAACGGGTGCACGAAAAGGCATCGGCTTTGCAATCGCTAGCGCCCTTGCCGAACATGGGGCAAACCTCATAGTTGTTAGCTCTCAGCAAACCGACAATGACGAACTTTCTAAGATTGCAGCAAAAAGTGGTGTCACCTATACAACCTTTGCCTGTGACTTTCGAAGCAGGCAGGACACTCTGGCCTTGATCGAAAAAATCAAGGACATGAAAATAGATATCCTTATTAACAACGCTGGTCTAGCCAATCGAGCAGAGGCCCTTGACCACAATGATGATCTGTGGGACCAAACAATCGAAATTGATTTAACAGCCCCCTTCATCCTCTCCCGAGAAATCGGCAAAGGGATGGCACAGCGAGGCTACGGAAAGATAATTTTCATTGCCTCAATGTGGACATTCCTTGGAGGCAAAAATGTCATTAGCTACACTGCTGCAAAGACCGCCCTTGCTGGACTAACTCGGGGCCTATCCAATGAACTGCTGCCCATGGGAGTTACCGTTAATGCGATTGCACCGGGCTTTATTGAAACAGATATAACTCAAGCCGTCCGTAATGATGCAGAGAGAACCACCTGGATAACTGGCCGAATTCCAAAGGGTAGATGGGGTCAGCCTTCTGATTTGGCAGGTGCCGCACTCTTTCTTTCAGCCCCAGCCTCGGATTATGTAAGCGGAGTTGTGCTCGCCGTAGATGGTGGATTCCTCGCAAACTAATTCAGAAATAATCTGAAGATTATTTATCCAAGTATTTCACCATACTTGGATCCAAGTCATCGAGTGAATTAGCACCTAAAAGTCTTAATGTACGAGTCATTTGAGTCTGTAAAATTGTCAGAGTTCTGTCGACTCCAAGTCGACCTCCAGCCATAAGACCGTATAAATAAGCACGACCAATCCACGTAAAGTCAGCACCCAGTGCTTTTGCGGCAATGATGTCTGCGCCATGCATAATGCCGGTATCAATATGAATCTCTGATTTATTTCCTATTTCTTTTTTAACTTCTGGCAAGAGTAGGAATGGAACTGGAGCACGATCTAGTTGACGTCCACCGTGATTGGAAAGCACGATTGCATCTGCTCCATACTCAGCGCATTTGACAGCATCATCTAATCGCTGCACACCTTTCACAATTAACTTCTTAGGCCAAATTTCACGAATCCACTTTAGGTCTTCGTATGTCATTGAAGGATCAAACATTGTGTCCATGAGCTGGGCAACTGTTCCATTCCATGACCCTAGGGATGCAAAATCTAAGGGCTCTTTTGTTAGAAAATTCCACCACCAGCGTGGACGTGGAAGTGCATTTAAAAATGTTGCAGCTGTCAAAGTTGGAGGCACTGTCAGCCCATTTCGCACATCTCTAAGACGAGCACCTGCAACTTGTGCATCAACTGTTAGAACTAAACCGTCATATCCAGCTTTTTCTGCTCGTTGAATCAGTTCAAGGCTTCGATCGCGATCTCTCCATAGATAGAGTTGAAAGTAATTGCTTCCATTGGGTGCATTTTTAGCCACATTTTCTATAGAAGTAGTGCCCATTGTTGAGAGTGTGAATGGGATGCCAAAGGCACTTGCAGAGCCACTTCCGGCGATTTCACCTTCCGTATTCATCATGCGGGTAAAGCCTGTGGGGGCAATTCCTACTGGCATCGAATATTGCTTACCCAACATTGTGGTTGCAAG
>CANLAC010000114.1 GCA_947488645.1 Actinomycetota bacterium
TAGCAAAACAACCAATATTTTTAGCTAATGGAGGTAAGTCGATCCACTCCTTCATATATGCAGGAGATGTTGCAAGTGCAATAGTTAGAATCCTAAGTTTGAATAGAACAAAAGGCAGTGAAGAATTCAATCTTGCCGTACCACAAGCAACTACTAGTCGCGGCTTTGTTGATCTGGCTGCCGAGGTTTGTGGGATTGAACCGATTGTTATTTCATATCAACCCGAAGAGTTCCAGATTGACACTATTAACTTTGATCTAAAAAATGTTGCTTTCCCTTTCCCGGAAAATAATGCATATTTGAGTTCAGAAAAGATTCTGCAGCGATTGGGATTTGCACCGGCATACGACCTTAAATCTATGCTGGCCGAGTATTACGAGTGGTGGATGAAGGGTTCCAACAAAGCACCTAAGGAGTATCCACTCGAAACTAGAATCAAAGAAGCATTTGGTAAGTAATTCATCATGAAATCAGAAATAGGTGATGAGACCAAAACTAGTAATGTGAGCGAACTTGAAACGCTAGAGACAATTCAAGATCGTGTTTTATGGCTTTCCACGAGAATGATTGATTACGCCAATGCAGATCGACCCAACTTAGATGGAATAAAGGTTGGCGGGCATCAAGCCTCAAGTGCATCCATGGTTTCGATTTTGACTGCCCTGTATTTTGATTTTCTAGATTCTGAGGATCGAATAAGCATCAAGCCTCACGCCTCACCGGTTTTTCACTCCATTCAATACCTTTTGGGAAATCTTGATGAAAGCTACTTAAGAAAGCTTCGCGAAGCAGGGGGCTTACAAAGTTACCCTTCAAGGACAAAGGATCCAGATACGGTCGATTTTTCAACTGGATCTGTTGGTTTAGGCGCGGTTGCACCGCTGTTTGCTGCAGTCACAAGACAATACGTGGATTCACATTTTGGACCAAGACCAAAGTCCCGATTTATCTCAGTGATTGGCGATGCTGAACTAGATGAAGGAAATATTTGGGAAGCACTAGCCGATCCCATTACGACAAATCTAGGAAATGTTATGTGGATTGTTGATTTTAATAGACAGTCACTTGATCGTGTAATTCCTGGTGTGCGCATTGCGCAATGGAGAGCACAATTTGAAGCAGCTGGTTGGCACGTTAAAGAAGTTAAATATGGTTCAAAACTAAGTAAAGTCTTTGAAGATTCAAATAGCAGGGATTTCAAAATTTGGTTTGATGAGATTCCAAATGAGCAGTATCAATCTCTTTTTGGGCTTACGCCTAAAGAAGCTAGGATTAGATTTCTAGAAGGTTCACCAGATGGCGTGAGCCAATTTTTGGACAAATACAGTGACGAAGAGCTTTTCGAGATTTTAACTGATTTAGGTGGGCATGATATTTCTTCACTGTTAGCAACATTTAAAGAATGTGATGCAGTGGAGAACAAGCCTAGTGTTGTGTTTGCATACACAATTAAAGGTTGGCACTTACCGATAGCCGGGGATAAGAGAAATCACTCAGCACAAATTTCAAAGAAGCAGATTGATGAACTACGAACCTCGGTGGGATTAAGTCAGTCAAATGAGTGGAGTAAATTTGAGCCTGGAAGTGCAGAGGATTCACTGTGTTTATCTAGAGCCCACTCATTAAAGCGTGCATCTAGTAAGGCCGAAATTTCAGCTGAATTTCCGCATACAGCAGGCATTGCGCCAACTGGATCATCATCTTCTCAAGAGGCTTTCGGTCGAGTGCTAACTGAAGTAAGTAGGAATGAAGCAATTAGGCCCTATCTGGTGACAACAGCTCCAGATGTTGCAACTTCTACAAATCTAGGTGGATTTATCAATCGCCATGGGATCTTTAACAAGGATGTTAAACGCGAGTGGAATGACAACTCAATTCAAAAATGGGTAGAAGGCCCAAAAGGCCAACACATCGAACTTGGAATCAGTGAGATGAATCTGTTCACTTTATTAGGCCAGCTCGGAATCTCAGGAGATATTTCTGATCAACCTCTTATTCCTATTGGAACTGTTTATGACCCATTTGTTTTGCGTGGACTAGATGCATTTATCTATAGCGTTTATTCGGGTGCGAAGTTTATTGTTGCTGGCACACCATCAGGAATAACGCTTGCTCCAGAAGGTGGAGCACATCAATCAACAATTACGCCATCTGTTGGAGTTGAGTTACCAGGTGTGGTACTTATGGAGCCTGCATATGCTCAGTCTCTTGATTGGTTATTGTGTGACGCACTTGCTCATGTGGCGGGTGCAAAAAAGAATACCGCACCAGATCTCAGACCTAATGAATTAGCTTTCTATTTCAGACTAACAACCCGATCCATTGACCAGCAACCATTTTATGAAGCAAAGCAACGTATTGGTGAAGCAACCTTGCGATCACAAGTACTTGCTGGCGCATATAAATTAGTAGATGGTAGAGCTGCTTTAACTAAACAAGATAATCATCTGGCACCAGTTGTTTACTTGGCTAGTAGCGGCGCTGTGATGCCAGAAGTTTTATTAGCAGCAAAACAACTGGCCTTAGAGGGCGTTATCGCCCATGTCATTGACATCACCTCATTAGGTCGAGTTTTCGGAAGTTGGCAACGAACCTTAAAGCAAGGAATTCGCACAGCCACAACTCCATCTCTACCCGGCGTCTTAAGAACTACCTTTACTGAAAAAGCTCCCATAGTTTCTATTCATGATGGCTCTTCACATGCAATGGCGTGGTTGGGATCAGCACTAGGGATGCCACAAGTTGCTATGGGTGTAGATAATTTTGGACAATCAGGAAACATCCCAGATCTATATGCCTTACATGATTTAAATGCGGAGTCGATAATCAATGGTGCGCTAGCCGCGTTGAGTCTTAATTCTTAAGAGTTATCCCTAATTGCAGGAATTGTAAGTAATTACCACTCGATACTTCCACCAGGATTCATCGCCAAATTACCGCCATCAACCGGCATTGCAATGCCGGTCACCATCGATGCGGCATCTGATGCAAGGAATAAAACGGGACCTACCATTTCTTCAGGACTACCAAAACGCCCCATAGGAATTCCTGATGTAACTCGTTCTACTAGTTTGGCTCTTGCAGGATCTTTTCGATATGCATCCCATCCGGAGTTATCAAACTGACATGGCAATATTGAATTTACTCGAATACCGTGATGTGCCCATTCAAAAGAGCAATCCCTTGTCAATTGAATAACTCCAGCTTTTGCCGCCCCGTAAGCAACGCTTCCACGCCCTAACGACGTTGCACCAGCGATGGAACTAAAGTTTACGATGCTGCCACCTTTTCCAGACTTAATCATTCTTTGTGCAGCAGCACGAGATGTAAGGAAAAAACTTGTAAGGTCATCAGTGATGGTCTTCTCCCAGTCCTTAAGAGGCATCAAGTCTGGGGAAAAGCGATTTTGAGGAGCCGAAATTGCATTCACTAAAATGTTCAACGATGCAATCTTGTCTATCTTGGCAAACAATTCTTCCACTTCAGACTCTTTACTTAGGTCACCTTCAAATGCATGCGCAACGCCACCGGCGGACCTTATTTTGTCAGCCACCTTTGATGCATTTTCAAGGTTGATATCAGCGATGATTACCTCAGCGCCTACCTGCGATAAGCCAAGCCCAATTGCGCTTCCGAGTGCCCCACCACCACCTGTAATCAACACAGTGCGGCCGGTCAGATCAAATAAAGAAATTGTTGAATTCATAACTGAATCCTTTCCCAATTCTGATTTCATGTCAACGGTTGATCAGACTTATT
>CANLAC010000115.1 GCA_947488645.1 Actinomycetota bacterium
AAAGTTTACCTCTAAGCAGGCAATTGCTCCAAAAGTTCTTTAATCCCTCCATGCGTGAGCAGGATTGCATCAGGCTCAATTTCAAACCATGGTTCTAGAACAAAACGACGCTCATGTGCGCGTGGGTGCGGCAGCTGCAATTCATCAGCCTTACTTAGTAACCCACCGTATTGAATGAGGTCTAAATCGATTGTTCGGGGTCCCCAATGCTCAATTCTTTCTCGACCTAAACTCTTTTCAATGCCATGTAGCAATGACAATAAATCCATTGCGGGTAACTCACTATCAATAATGCACACAGCATTTAAGTAATCAGGTTGCTCAGGTCCGCCAACTGGCGCAGTTGTGTAATAACTGGATACCAATTGCACGTCAGTTGCTTCACGAAGTAATGCAATCGCTAAATCAAGATTTTCTTTTGGCTCACCAATATTGGCACCAAGTGCGATTACAGCTTTCATCGTGATCTAGTTACAACAACTGCAATATCTTTTAGTTGCGCAGCAACAGGTGCCTGAGGCTTGTGCACGGTGACAGTCACAGACTTTACTTTCAAATGTTGATTTAGCACTCGCTCTGCAATTCGCGCGGCTAGCTTTTCAATTAAGTTAACCGGATTACTTGTTATCTCTTCGACAACCAAATCTGTAATCTCGGCATAATTGACCGTATCTGCAATCGCATCTGATTGTGAAGCCGCTTTCAAATCAACTGCAAGTGTTAGGTCAACAAAGAAATCTTGACCATCTTTGCGTTCCTGTTCAAATAAACCGTGATAACCAAAACCATGGATGCCTGTTAGAACAATCTGATCACTCATTGTGCCAACACCTCCTTATGTGGTTTCACGCTATGAACTCTAACCGCCCACACACCTGTGGTGGCAAGTCGCTTTGTTAAATCAATTGTTGCTTGTTCACGTTCATCTGGAGAGTCCCCACCTAAAAAGCGCTTACGTGATCCACCCACCAACACTGGATACCCCAAATCAACAAATGAATCGATTGAATCAATGATCTCCCAGTTATGTTCGGCATCTTTAGCAAAACCTAGACCTGGATCAATTATTAGATTGCCAACTTCAATACCTGCATCCAAAGCAGCGGTAATGCGCTCTTGTAGCTCTGAAATCACATCGATGACGACATCGTTATAAATAGCCTTTGAATTCATATCTTTTGACTGTCCGCGCCAGTGCATTGCAATATATGGCACTCCTAGACGAGCAGCGGTTTGCAACATAAGAGGGTCTGCTAATCCCCCGCTGACATCATTAATTATTGATGCACCGGCTTTAATTGCAGCCTCTGCTGTACTTGCACGCATTGTGTCGATGCTAATTTTCACACCGTGTTTAGCAAGTTCGGCTATTACTGGAATTGTGCGTTCTATTTCTTCTGTTTCACTAACTCGTTCTGCGCCAGGTCTAGTTGATTCACCACCAATATCAATGATGTCGACACCTTCTGCGATCATCTCTAAACCACGTGCAACTGCCGCATCAAACTCATTATGTCTTCCACCATCGGCAAATGAGTCAGGGGTAACATTTAAGATGCCCATGATCAACATGAGTATTACGCCTTAGTGATAAGTGAAATTGCTTCTGCGCGTGTAGCAGGATTTAACAATGCGCCACGAACAGCAGATGTTGTAGTTCTGGCATGAGACTTCTTAACTCCGCGCATCGACATACATAAATGCTCACAATCAATAATCACGATCACACCGAGTGGATCCAAGATTTTCACCATTGCATCTGCGATCTGAGTAGTTAAACGCTCTTGCACCTGTGGACGCTTTGCATACAGATCAACCAAGCGCGCAAGCTTTGAAAGCCCGGTGATCTTTCCACGCGGGATATATCCGATATGTGCAACACCGTGGAATGGAGTTAAATGATGTTCACAATGTGAAAAGACTTCGATATCGCGAACAATTACTAGCTCTTCATGGCCGATATCAAAAGTAGTAGTTAAAACATCCTCTGGTGATTGCCATAATCCTTCAAAGTTTTCCTTCATGGCGCGTGCAACTCGTGCAGGAGTCTCTTTTAATCCTTCACGTTCAGGATCTTCGCCAAGGGCTATAAGCAGTTCACGAACAGCCTTTTCAGCACGTTCCTGGTCATAAGGACCAGCAGCGCGACCGTCAGAGACAGTTACTTTATTTACCGTCACTTGCAGCCTTCTTACGAGTTGGTTTCTTGGCTTTAACAGGTGCAACAACAATGCGCTCTGGCACATCCACTGGTGGTTGCTCAGATGGGATGCGAGTAGCAGAACCAGTCCATGCAGGACGCTTTGTCACTAACTTCACCTTTTTAAAGATTGCTGCGATTTCATCCTTGTTTAAAGTTTCCTTTTCAAGAAGTTCAATCACCATCTCATCAAGAATCTTGCGATTGGCAACCAAAATATCAAATGCTTCTTGATGAGCATTTTCAATCAAGCGACGAATTTCGCGGTCGACAACACCTGCGATGTTTTCGCTGTAGTCGCGTTGATGTCCATAATCTCGACCTAAGAATGGTTCAGATGCTCCGCCACCAAGTTTGATAGCACCGATTGCTTCAGTCATTCCGTATTGAGTAACCATCGCGCGTGCAAGCTCTGTTGCCTTTTCAATGTCATTTGATGCACCAGTTGATGGATCGTGGAAAATTAGTTCTTCTGCTGCGCGTCCACCTAATGAGTACGCCAACTGATCTAGCAATTGATTACGAGTTGTTGAGTACTTATCTTCATCAGGCAAAACCATGGTGTAACCAAGTGCGCGGCCACGAGGCATGATCGTGACCTTATGAACAGGATCCGTGTGTGGCAAAGCATGTGCAACAAGGGCGTGGCCGGCTTCGTGATAAGCGGTAACTCGACGTTCATCATCGCTCATCAAACGAGACTTGCGTTGTGGTCCTGCCATGACGCGATCAATTGCTTCATCTAGTTCAGGATTTCCAATTGCTGACTTGTCTTCACGAGCAGATAAAAGCGCTGCTTCATTGAGAACATTTGCTAAATCAGCACCAGTAAAACCAGGTGTGCGACGTGCGTAATCAACTAGCTTTACCTCATCGCTGAGTGGCTTGCCTTTTGCATGGACCTGCAAAATCGCTTCGCGGCCTTTAAGGTCAGGACGATCAACAGCGATCTGGCGATCAAAACGACCTGGACGCAGCAAAGCAGGATCTAAAACATCTGGACGGTTTGTCGCAGCAATCAAAATAACCTTGGAATTTTCCTCAAAGCCATCCATCTCAACAAGTAGTTGGTTAAGCGTTTGTTCACGTTCATCGTGACCACCACCCATACCCGCACCACGTTGGCGACCAACAGCATCAATTTCGTCGATGAAAACAATTGCTGGTGCATTTGCTTTTGCTTGATTAAACAAGTCGCGCACACGCGCTGCACCAACACCAACAAACATTTCAACAAAGTCAGAACCTGAAATTGAATAAAAGGGAACTCCAGCTTCACCAGCTACTGCGCGAGCAAGAAGTGTCTTGCCTGTTCCTGGAGGGCCAAATAACAAAACACCCTTAGGAATCTTTGCACCAAGGGGTGCATACTTTTCTGGCTTTGCAAGGAAATCTTTAATTTCATCTAATTCAGCAAGTGCCTCATCTGCTCCTGCAACATCTTTAAATGTTGTCTTAGGAACATCGTTGTCCTGCAACTTGGCACGTGACTTTCCAAACTGGAATACCTTGTT
>CANLAC010000116.1 GCA_947488645.1 Actinomycetota bacterium
TTTAAGGCCATCAATGGCAGCCCACAACCGTTCTTCACCCTCAACATCCTTTGGAGGGAAGAACTCGAATGAATAGGAAGTGCGAAGTACCACTGGGTGAGGGTACCGTTACCGAGTGAGTTCAGAGCCAAAGACTGCGTTATCAAGCGTTCGTAGCGCCGTTGAAGAAGAGTTATCTATCTTCCTCAACTTTGAAAGCGCCTATCTGAATTCGATATCGACAGAGCTATCCCCTGTTTCGGACGCGTTAACTGCCTTTTTATTAGATAGCGGAAAGCGCTTGCGCCCACTATTTGCATATGCTGGTTTTGCAGCCGCTGGAGGATCTCTAGAAAAACCTGTTGTCCGCGCAATGGCAGCGTTAGAACTATTGCAAGCATGCGCATTGATTCATGATGACTTGATGGATGGATCAGATACTCGTCGCGGAAAGCCTTCGATTCACCGCCACTTTGAAACAATCCATGTTCGAGAAGAACTAGATGGCTTTGCACCACAATACGGATTATCAGCTGCCGTGTTACTCGGAGATCTTGCACTTGTGTGGTCAGATCAAATGCTCAACAGTGCAGGACTTACAACTGAACAATTTGCGCGCGTCTTTCCTTACTACAACGAAATGCGCGTTGAATTAATGGCAGGACAGTTCTTAGATATTCATGAACAAACACAAAAAACTACAAATGTTGATCGCTCGATGAAGATTGCTCGCTACAAATCTGGCAAGTACACAATCGAGCGTCCATTACATCTTGGTGCAGCCATGACATCTTCGCCATCACCAGAAATCTTTGCCGCACTGTCTGCATATGGACTTCCTCTGGGTGAAGCCTTCCAACTTCGCGATGATTTACTAGGAGTATTCGGAGATCCATCTGTAACCGGTAAGCCTGCCGGTGATGATCTGCGGGAAGGTAAGCGAACAGTTTTGATCGCTATGACCAATGATCGACAATCTGAATCTCAGCGAGAAATTGCTCGTAAGTACTTTGGTAAGCCTGACCTAGATGCACAAGGTGTTGAATTGCTGCGAGAAATCATCGAATCCACAGGTGCCAGAGCAGAGCTTGAAGCAACGATTGAACGCTTAACAGATCAAGCTTTAACCGCGGCGCAATCTGCGGTCTTTACAGAAGATGGAAATGCAATGCTCGTTGAGCTTGCAAATATCGCAACTAAGAGGAGTTCGTAATGCCAGCACGTGTTAAAGGCCCAACAGATCATGTTGTCATCGTTGGAGCAGGATATGCAGGACTAAGCGCCGCCCTTCGCTTAGCTGGTGCTGGTCGCAAGGTAACTGTGATTGAACGTGAATCTGTGCCAGGTGGTCGAAGCGGCTTACTGCAAAAAGATGGTTACTCATTTGATACTGGCCCTTCTGTTTTAACAATGCCGTCTTTGATTCAAGATGCCTTTAGTTGTGTGGGCGAAGATATGAAGGACTGGGTTGAACTCATGCCTGTATCTCCTTTGTATCGCGCTTTCTATGCTGATGGATCCCAACTAGATGTGCATGCAAACACCGCCCAAATGGAAGCAGAAATTGCAGACAAGATCAGCCCAGAAGAGGCTGCTGGTTATGCGCGTTATGTCGAGTTTGTTACAAAGCTCTACAAGTATGAAATGAATGATTTTATTGATCGCAATATTGATTCACCTTTTAACCTGTTAACACCGAATCTTGCACGACTAATTGCACTTGGTGGTTTCCGCAAACTCTCACCAAAGGTAAATCAGTTCATGAAGGATCCTCGTCTGCAACGTGTGTACTCATTCCAGGCAATGTATGCCGGTGTGAGTCCTCAACAAGCGTTAGCTATCTATGCCGTTATTGCATATATGGACTCTGTTAATGGCGTGTTCTTCCCTAAGGGTGGAATGCACGCAGTACCGCGCGCGATGGCAGCTGCTGCACAAAAGCATGGAGTTGAATTCAAATACAGCACAACTGTTTCAAAGGTAGATGTGCAGAACGGGCGAGCAAAGGCGGTCATCACAGAAGATGGCCAACGTATTGAGTGCGACGCAGTAATTTTGAACCCTGATTTGCCTGTTGCATGGCGCGATCTCTTGGGTAAGACTCCATTAAATGTGAAGCGTCTTAATTACTCACCATCGTGCGTAACTATGTTGGCTGGCTCCTCTAAGGAGTACGACTTTGCAGCCCACCACAACATTCACTTCGGAGAATCGTGGGATGGTGTATTTGATGAGCTCATCAAGAAAAAGCAACTGATGAGTGATCCAAGTATTTTGGTAACACTTCCATCAAAAGATGATGCATCCCTGGCACCTGCTGGCAAGCACTCTTATTACATCTTGTTTCCAACTCCAAACCTCACGGCAGATATTGATTGGACTAAGCAAGCAAAGCCATATCGTGATCACATGGTTGAAACAATGGAAAAGCGTGGATACACCGGCTTTGGTGATTCGATTGAGACTGAAGTTTTAACAACTCCACTTGATTGGCAGGCACAAGGCATGGAAGCTGGCGCACCATTTGCTAGTGCGCACACCTTCTTCCAAACCGGTCCCTTTAGACCACGCAACATGGCAGCTGGAATTGAAAACGTAGTCTTTGCTGGATCTGGAACTCAACCAGGTGTTGGCGTTCCAATGGTTTTGATTTCAGGAAGACTTGCTGCAGAGCGCATCGTGGGTCCGGTTAAGTAAGTGGATGAATTAACTGCTGCAGGAATTACTGATCCTGATCTTCGTGCATCGTATGAAGAGTGTAAGCGGTTAAATGCATTACATGGAAAGACCTATTTTCTAGCAACACTCTTGCTGCCTAAGGCTAAGCGTCCCTTTGTTCATGCACTCTATGGATTTGCTCGTTATGCAGATGAGATTGTTGATGACCTGGCATCTGAGTTAAGTGTTGAAGAAAAAGCACAAGCCTTGAGCACATGGGGCAATACAGTTCTTGCTGATCTGAAAAAAGGAACAAGTGATGATCATGTGGGTCGCGCTTTGATCGACACAGTTAAGCGCTTTGATATTCCGCACGAACACTTTGAGGCTTTTCTGCACTCAATGACCATGGATTTAACAGTCCAGGAGTATGAAACATATGAAGATTTACTCGAATACGTCTATGGATCAGCAGCTGTCATTGGTCTTGAAATGGTGCCCATCCTTGGCCCTTTACATAACGATGCCTTTGAAGCCGCCAAGAAGTTAGGTATTGCCTTTCAGCTAGCTAACTTCATTCGAGATGTGGATGAAGATCTAGATCGTGGACGCGTATATCTGCCCATTAAAGAATTGGCTCAGTTTGGTGTGACCCGCGAAATGCTAGAAGAGCGTGTATTAACCCCAGAAATTGTTGAAGCACTCAAGTTTCAGATCGCACGAGTGCGCCAACTTCAGGCTGAAGCTGCCCCTGGCATTGAATTGCTTGAGGCAACAAGTCGCCCATGCATCCAAGCGGCAAGTACTTTGTATTGCGGCATTGTGGATGAAGTGGAAAAGATTGGATATGACATTTTCAATCAGCGAGCAAAGACATCTACTGCGCGGCGTTTGCGTGTTGCAGGTGCTGCATTCATCAAGCGCCAGCTCATTTCGCGCTAGAGTATTAACCACGGGAGCCGTAAAGGCTGAGAGGGTCTGAAATTCAGACCGACCGATTGACCCATCCGGTAATGCGGATGTGGAAAGGAAAATCATGTCAACCACTTTATTTACCGCCTGGGGCTATGAAGTC
>CANLAC010000117.1 GCA_947488645.1 Actinomycetota bacterium
GCTCAAGTATTTGAAGCAATTGGTTTGTCACAAGAAGTAGTCGATGAGTACTTTGTTGGAACAACTTCACGTCTTGGTGGTGTTTCACTCGACATCATTGCTGAAGAAACAATTGCTCGCCATCACATTGCATATCCACCTGGGGGAGAAGTACCAGGAACAAAGCGTCTTCCAATTGGTGGGGAGTATCAGTGGCGCCGTGAAGGTGAACCTCACCTATTTGATCCAGAAACAGTATTTACCTTGCAGCACTCAACACGCAATAAGCGTTATGACATTTTCAAGCGTTATACCGATCGCGTCAATGAGCAGAGCACACGCCTCATGACACTTCGTGGGTTGTTCCAATTCAAAGATGGAGTGAATCCGCCAATTTCCATAGATGAAGTCGAATCAATTCAAGAGATTATTAAGCGCTTTTCTACGGGTGCCATGTCATATGGATCTGTTTCTGCTGAAGTACATGAAACATTAGCGATCGCAATGAATCGTATTGGCGGTAAATCAAATACTGGCGAAGGTGGAGAAGAGCC
Organism: Actinomycetota bacterium; assembly: GCA_947488645.1. Taxonomy (GTDB): domain Bacteria; phylum Actinomycetota; class Actinomycetes; order Nanopelagicales; family Nanopelagicaceae; genus Planktophila. The sequence goes on from CANLAC010000117.1 coordinate 534, forward strand.
AGAGCGCTATTTACCTATGGCAAATGGTGATTCAAAGCGTTCTGCTATCAAGCAGGTTGCATCTGGTCGATTCGGTGTGAACAGTAATTACTTGGTCAACAGCGATGATATTCAGATTAAAATTGCACAGGGTGCGAAACCAGGTGAAGGTGGTCAACTACCTGGCAATAAGGTCTATCCCTGGATTGCTAAAGCGCGTTACTCAACACCTGGCGTTGGTTTGATTTCGCCGCCTCCGCATCACGATATTTACTCAATTGAAGATCTTGCACAGTTGATTCACGATCTCAAGAATGCGAATAAGAATGCTCGTGTTCACGTGAAGTTGGTGGCAGAAGTTGGTGTCGGAACCGTTGCTGCTGGTGTTTCTAAAGCACACGCAGATGTTGTTTTGATCTCAGGCCATGATGGTGGAACTGGTGCATCACCACTTACATCTCTCAAGCATGCAGGTGCGCCATGGGAGTTAGGTCTGGCAGAAACTCAGCAGACATTGCTGCTTAACGGACTTCGGGATCGCATTGTTGTTCAGACAGATGGTCAGTTAAAAACTGGTCGAGATGTTGTCATTGCGGCGCTGTTAGGTGCGGAAGAGTATGGCTTTGCAACAGCGCCACTCGTTGTTTCTGGTTGCATCATGATGCGCGTGTGTCATTTGGATACCTGTCCTGTTGGAGTGGCAACACAAAACCCAGAGCTTCGTAAAAACTTCACAGGTAAGCCTGAGTTCGTTGAGACATTCTTTGAATACATTGCAGAAGAGGTTCGCGAGATCTTGGCCCAACTTGGATTCCGCACACTTCTTGAAGCTGTTGGCCATGTTGAATCTCTTGATACACGAAAGGCTGTTGAGCACTGGAAGGCGGCAGGATTAAACCTTGAGCCACTATTGGTTCGTCCAGATGTTGATAGTCCACTGCACAGCACAATCAAGCAGGATCACGGCTTAGATGCTGCACTTGATAACACATTGATCAAACTTGCAGAGGCTGCACTAACAAAGGGTGAAGCGGTGCGCATTGATGTACCTGTGCGAAACGTTAATCGCACAGTGGGAACAATGCTTGGCGCTGAGATCACTCGTAAATATGGCGCAGAAGGTCTTCCAGAAGGAACTATCGATGTGACATTGCATGGATCTGCTGGACAGTCTCTCGGTGCCTTTATTCCAAAGGGTCTAACAATTCGTTTATATGGCGATTCAAATGACTATGTTGGCAAGGGAATATCTGGTGGTCGAGTAATTGTGCGACCAGATGAAAAAGCATCCTTTAAGTCCGAAGACAATGTCATTGCCGGCAATGTAATTGGTTATGGCGCAACTGCAGGAGATATTTTTATTCGAGGTGTTGTGGGAGAACGATTCTGTGTTAGAAACTCAGGTGCTCTTGCAATTGTTGAAGGCATTGGCGATCACGGTTGTGAATACATGACTGGTGGAACAGTTGTAGTTCTAGGACGCACAGGCCGCAATATTGCAGCAGGTATGTCTGGTGGACGGGCTTTTGTTCTAGATCTTGACACAGCAAATGTAAATGCTGACATGGTTGATGTCTTGGCTGTGCCGGATGATCAAAAAGAGATTCTTAAGGGACATATTTCTTCTTACTTTGCTGAAACTGGTTCTGAGATTGCTTCAGCGCTGCTCAAGGATTGGCAAAGCAGTGTTGGCCGAATCTCATTAATCATGCCTCGTGACTATGCACGCGTACTTGCAGCAATGGAACGCGCAGTTCGTGAAGGTTTACCAGCAGATGCACTAGTGATGGAGGTTGCAGCTAATGGCTGATCCAAAGGGATTTATGACAACTCCGCGCGAGGTTCCAACTCGCAGACCAGTTGATGTGCGCATTCAAGACTGGCGCGAAGTATATGAACCACAAAGTTTTGAACATTTGCAAAAGCAGGCTGGACGTTGCATGGATTGCGGTATTCCCTTCTGTCACAACGGTTGCCCACTCGGTAACTTGATTCCAGAGTGGAATGACTTAATTTGGCGCGGCGATAAAGAAGAGGCTGTTGATCGCTTACATGCAACTAACAACTTCCCAGAGTTCACTGGACGCTTATGTCCGGCGCCATGTGAGACAGCGTGTGTAGTTGCAATCAATCGTGACGCAGTAACTATCAAACAGATTGAGCTGCGCACAATTGAAGAAGCATTTGAAGCTGGCAATGTGAAGCCAATGGCACCAGATCGTTTAACCGGCAAAACTGTTGCAGTTATTGGTTCCGGACCCGCAGGACTTGCTGCAGCGCAGCAGTTAACACGTGCTGGGCACACTGTTGCTGTTTATGATCGTGCGGACAAAATTGGTGGACTACTCCGCTATGGAATTCCAGAGTTTAAAATGGAAAAGAACATTCTTGATCGCCGCTTAGAACAAATGGAAAAAGAGGGAACTCGCTTTCGTCCAGGTGTCGATGTTGGTGTGGAGTTAACTGGGTCTGATCTTCGTAAGAAGTATGACGCGATTGTGTTGGCAGTTGGTGCAACGCAATGGAGAGATCTTCCTATCAAGGGTCGTGAGTACAAAGGCATTTACCAAGCTATGGAGTTTTTGCCATGGGGTAATAAGCAAGCACTGGGTGAGGTTGAAAATCCAGACATTAATGTTGCAGGCAAGCATGTTGTCATTCTTGGTGGCGGCGATACTGGCGCAGATTGTTTGGGCACTTCTATTCGTCAAGGCGCTGCAAGTATTACGCAGCTTGAGATTATGCCTCGTCCAACGGAAGAACGACCAGAGGGACAACCTTGGCCGACATACCCAATGATTTATCGTGTGTCTAGTGCGCACGAAGAAAATGACAATCGAGTGTTTGCAGTTAGCACCGAAGAGTTCTTAGGCGATGAGAATGGAAATCTTCGCGCAATCAAGATTGTTGAAACAGAGTTTAAAGATGGAAAGTTTGCACAGGTTGCAGGATCAGAAAAAGAAATCAAGTGTGATTTTGTTTTCATGGCTATGGGATTTACAGGGCCTGAAAAATCTCCATTGCTGACACAACTTGAAGTAGAGCTAGATGATCGCGGCATGATCAAGCGCGATAAGAATTTCCAATCAACAGAAGAAGGTGTTTTTGTTGCTGGTGATGCTGGTCGAGGTCAATCATTGATCGTGTGGGCAATTGCTGAAGGACGAAGCACAGCTGCAGAGGTTGATAGATATCTCAC
>CANLAC010000118.1 GCA_947488645.1 Actinomycetota bacterium
CTAGCCAAAAAGAGCCAAACACGGTGAAGGCGAGCATCGCCATGTATCCGAATTTTTCCACAGCAGATCTTCTCACATTCACCTTTGATAGGGTTCTCAACAAGGGGGAGACATGCAAGAAAACGCTGCTGTGCTCTTCAATCGGGTTCGTCTTTTCTCAACGATTTCTGTGAGTTTGGCAATTCTGACTTCTTTGATTTTTTCAGATCTTTCGGGTCAAGGAACTATGGGCTGGCAAGTGATCATTGCAGTTGTTGCACTTGCGATAGGAATTCCACATGGGGCACTAGATCACTTAGTAACACTTCCAAAAGCACAGCCCACAAAAATGGCTCTCTTCATTCTTGTTTATGTCGCTGTCGCCATTGCGGCTGTTGTTGCAATCCTAAGGTTCAACATTGTTGGATTTATTGGTGTTCTCTTCATGAGTGCGATCCACTTTGGAATCGGTGATGCCGCTTTCATTAATGAAATCGATAAGCGAACAGGCAGATCCAAAAAACTCAACCGCTGGTTCTATATTCCAGCTGCCGGTTTTACGCCGGTGTTTATTCCGCTTGTTAACTCAGCCAGTACTGAGGCTCTGGCTTCCGTAAATCCTGCACTCATCAATTGGCATCAAGGACTCGATTCGCAAATTTTGGTCACCGTTACAGTCTTTACACTCATTGCTATTGGAGTCATGGTCTTTGATAAGAGATATCGAGAAGCACTGGACCTAACTGTGTTATTGCTCTTGGCCCATCTTGCACCCCCACTGATTGCATTTGCTGTCTACTTTGGCTGTTGGCACGCGATGCGCCACACAGCCAGACTCACACTCTCTCTTCCACGAAGTGTTGAGAACTTAACTCAAGGAATGCTCAGGAAAGCATTTTCAAACGCTGTGATACCTGGTTTGCCTGCTCTGATCGGAACCTTTGTAGTGGCTGGGTTATTGGCACTTAGTGGTCGAGATTTCACAGATGAGTTTTTTTGGATGGCACTTGTTGTTGTGTGGGCGCTCACTGTTCCTCACATGGCAGTTACGGCAAAATTGGATCGTGCAGCACTAACCTAAGAACATGAAATTAAAAGCCCTAGTTTTGGCTCTGTTTGTTTCGGTGGCAACTCTTACACCAGTACATGCCGCACCAAATTATGTATTTCCGATTGTTGGATGTGATTACACGTATGCGAAGGCACATCATGACTATCCAGCAACAGATATTTTGGCAAAAGCTGGATGTAAGTATGTTGCTGTGACTTCTGGGGTCATTGATGAAGTTAATCGAATTGATTCATGGTCAGGAAAAACAAATCTTGGCGTTGATCGCGGTGGGCTGTATGTTTCATTTATTGGGACAGATGGTGTTCGTTACTACGCCTCACATTTGCGAACAATTCCTCAAAGTATTCAACCGGGTGTTGAAGTAAAAGCTGGACGTTTACTAGGAACAGTTGGTGCAACCGGAAGTGCGCGTGGCACAAAACCACACATTCACTTTGGACTTTCATGGAGTACGCCACCTCAAACTTGGTGGGTGCGACGTGGGATGGTGTGGCCTTGGAAGTATTTGGATGCGTGGAAAGCTGGCAAGGATCTTTCTCCAGCAAAAGAAGTTGAAGCTAAACGTTTGAAAGTTGGCGATCTTCCACCAGAACCAAAGTAATAAAAAACCCCGCCAGTTACCCGGCGGGGTTTTTTAGAAGTTAGTGTTGATTAGGCAGGGTTTACTGCATCAGCCTGAGGACCCTTTGGACCCTGTACGACCTCAAATGAAACTGCCTGACCCTCTTCAAGGGACTTGTAACCGTTACCCTGGATTGCTGAGTAGTGAACAAAAACATCTTGTCCGCCGCCATCAACCGCAATGAAACCGAAACCCTTTTCAGAGTTGAACCACTTAACTGTGCCTGTTGCCATGTATTTATTTCCTTCGATATGTGGGTGTTTCGAGAAATCCTCGAATCACGGTCTTCCTCTTGCTCCAGCGATACCGATTATGCAAAACATGAAACGGGTACTGATTAAGCGTCCGACTGAGATGAACTCTACCTCCTACCGCCCCGTATGCCTAAAGGAGGAGTAGACAGTTTCAGGCTCATGGGTGTGTAATTAAGGTGTTCACCAAGCAATTGGGACGCGAAAATGCCGCTGGGGAAGGTCGCATTTGGCGCATCTTGCTAGGAGAACCATGGAACGTTTAACCACGCCTTCAAACCGTCAGCAGGTTCGAGGTTTCTTAACTATTCACTCTGCGCCCTCTGCGCTGCGCCATCACATTGATTGGGCGATCCAAACGGTGCTTGGCAACTGGATAAAGCTTGCATGGAGCCCGCAACCATTAATGCCCGGAACATTTCGCACACAACTGGAGTTTCGAGGCGCACAAGGTGCTGCAGCCGAAATTGCTAGCTCACTTCGCAGTTGGCACTATCTAAATTTTGAAGTTATTGAAGGAACAGAGTTGGGCGGTGAACTATTTCGATTCACGCCAGAACTTGGCATACATCGCGCAATCGTTGACCAATCAGGTGCGGTCCAGGTTGATGAGAATCAGTTATCAGTAGTTCTTTCGAGTTCATTTGATGAGGAATCTATTCGTGAGGCAATCGCTTCCTTATTGGGAAGTTCTTGGGAGAGTGAATTAGATCGATTCAGGAGTGTTGACCTTCAAGAACTTCCTCGTCTGCGCGCAATCTGATTGGTAGGATAAAGACATGACACAACTTAATGAAAGTCCAATCATCACTGTTGAGCGCCGCAAAGCGGTAACCATAATTATTTCTGCTGTAATCCTTTCACTGGCACTTGGTGGTGGATTGATGAAGGTTGGATCTGGTTTTGCTTCACGTAGCAGCGATGGAATAACTGTTACTGGTTCTGCAAAGACAACAGCAACGGCAGATAATGCGGTATGGACTCTTAGTGTTTCACTTTCATCACCAACAGTTGCGGTTGCGGTCAAGAAAGTTGATGCCGATGTTGCCGCTCTTTCAAATTACCTCACACAAGGTGGAATTTCTGCCGACAGCTTAACTCTTGGGGCTGTCTCAACATTTGCCAATGAGGAGTACATCAACGGTAATTCAACGGGTCGTATTCTTTCCTACCGTGCTTCGCGTGAAGTCACCGTTCGCTCAAAAGATGTTCAATTGATTTCTAAGCTCAGCCAAGGAATTGGATCACTACTTGCAACCGGTATTAATGCAAATAACTATGGTCCTCAGTACTACATTTCTAATCTGCCAGAGCTTCGTCCACAGTTAATGTCAGAGGCGATGAAGGATGCAAAGGTGCGCGCAGAAGCGCTCACTAAGGCTGTTGGTGGAAACATCGGAGCACTTGTTAACGTCAAGGCTGGCCCAATTCAGATCACAACACCTGATTCAACAATGACAGCTGATTACGGCGCCTATGACACTTCAACAATTGAAAAGACAGTTACTGCAACTGTTTCTGTTACCTTTAAAAGCTAAAGCGGAATATTTCCGTGGGAGCCACGGCGATGAGGTGCGTCAGCAATAGTTTTTGCTAACGCACTTCTTGTCTTTGCAGGACTTAACATCTCATCAACTGCGCCAATTTCAATTGCCTTTTCCACACCGCCTGAAACTCTTTCATGCTCAGCGGCAAGTTCAAGCTCCATTGATTCGCGTTGTTCTGCTGGAATATCTGCCAACAAACGACGGTGGAGTAC
>CANLAC010000119.1 GCA_947488645.1 Actinomycetota bacterium
ACGGAACTGTGACTCGTCACTACCGTGATCACCAGGCAGGTAAGGCAACGTCAACAAATCCAATCGCTTCTATCTTTGCCTGGACTCAGGGTCTTGCTCACCGTGCAAAGCTTGATGACAACGCAGAGCTTGCACAGTTCTGTGCAACGCTAGAACGTGTATGTATTGAGACAGTTGAGCAAGGAAAGATGACCAAGGATTTGGCTGTTTTGATCTCAAAGACTGCTCCGTACCAAACTACACAGGAGTTCTTGAATTCAATTGATGAGAACCTAAAGAAGGTAATGGCTTAAATAAGCATTAAAAACCCGCGGTAGCCATTGGTTTTCCGCGGGTTTTTTATGTGATCTATTTAAATACGCTCACCTGTAGTTGAGTTGAACAAGTGAACAGATCCCTTAACAGCCTCGACAGTAATTGTGTCACCTGGCTTTGGAGGATTCTTTGGATCCCAGCGAACAATTACTTGTGCGCCTTCATCTGATGCATTAGCAAACTTAACTGTTGAATCAGCTGGCTTTCCGTATACGAAAGCATCTGAACCTAGTTCTTCAACAACTTCCACCAAAACATGGAAGCCCTTTGATGATGGTGTGAAGCCTTCTGGACGAACACCAACAGTTACAGATGATCCTGCAGATGCGGGAACATCAAGTGCTAGATCTCCAAGCATTGCCTTGCCACCGCTAACTGGTGCGATAAGAAGGTTCATCGCAGGGGATCCAATGAAGCCCGCAACGAAAGCGTTGACTGGGTTGTCATAGAGATTACGAGGTGTATCAACTTGCTGGAGCAAGCCATCCTTCAATACTGCAACGCGATCGCCCATAGTCATAGCTTCAACCTGGTCGTGTGTTACATAAACTGTTGTGATTCCTAGACGACGCTGTAGTGCAGCGATCTGTGTACGAGTTGCTACACGCAACTTCGCATCAAGGTTTGATAGTGGTTCATCCATAAGGAAAACCTGTGGTTCGCGAACAATTGCGCGACCCATTGCAACGCGCTGACGCTGTCCACCTGAAAGAGCTTTTGGCTTGCGCTCTAGGTATGGCTCTAGGTCAAGCAACTTTGCTGCTTCTAGAACACGACGATCGCGTTCTTCCTTTGGAGTTCCTGCGATCTTGAGTGCAAATCCCATGTTCTCTGCAACTGTCATGTGTGGATACAGTGCATAAGACTGGAACACCATCGCGATGTCGCGATCTTTTGGTGCAACATTTGTTACATCGCGATCGCCAATTAAAATGCGGCCGCCATCAATTTCTTCAAGCCCAGCCAACATACGAAGTGATGTTGATTTACCGCAACCTGAAGGACCAACAAGAACTAAAAACTCTCCGTCATTAACAGTGAGATTTAACTTGTCGACTGCAGGTGCTGTTGTTCCTGGGTAGGTACGTGATGCGCCATCAAAAACTACTGATGCCATGAGATTGCTCTCCTTCTCCGGGCAGGTACGTGCCCGACGGTCCGAGGATGAAGGTGATGGCCGGTTGGCCAACGGGGGAAGATTACGGGTAAACCCTGCGTAAGGGAAGATAAGGCCACGCGCCCCGACTGTGAGATCGTATACTTCTCACATAATGGAACCTCCCTCGTTGGCTTCACTGTTTATTGACCTAGCAACTATCGCTGGCCTGATTGTCCTGGCCTCATTCTTCGTTGCAGCTGAAATTGCTCTTATCTCTCTTCGAGATAGCCAAGTCCGCCAAATCGCAACTCGTGGAAAACGAGGCGCTCGCGTTGCCGCCCTTGCCGAACACCCCAACCGCTTATTGGCCGCTGTTCAAATTGGCGTAACTGTCAGCGGATTTCTCTCTGCAGCTTTGGGTGCAGATCAACTCGGTGATTATGTGATTCCGTGGCTTGAGTCCTTAGGTCTTGCAACAGGTTGGGCAACAACACTCTCCCTTATCGGTGTCACCTTGGTGATCGCTTACTTCTCATTAGTCTTTGGTGAACTAGTTCCCAAGCGAGTTGCACTCTTTAGAGCTGAAGAAATTGCGATGAGAACCGCTGGAACCATCAATATTGTCGCAAATATCTTTCGTCCAATCATTTGGCTATTGTCCAAATCAACTGACTTTGTCGTGCGCGCATTTGGTGTTGATCCAAAGGAACAGCGCAGTCAAATGTCTGAAGAAGAGCTACTAGATCTTGTAGTGGGCCATGCCGCATTAACGGATGAAGAGCGCGACATCGTTGAAGAAGTCTTTAACGCTTCAGAGCGTCAGGTGCACGAGGTTATGGTGCCCCGCACTGAAGTTGATTTCATGGATGCATCTTTGACTGTTGGTAAAGCGATTGAACTAGCAGTTGATAAAGCACACTCACGCTACCCCGTTGTGCGCGGATCATCTGATGAGGTTGTTGGCTTTATCCATGTGCGCGATTTGCTGGATACCTCACTTGCGAGCAAGACCACCAAGATCGTAGAACTAGCACGAAACATTATGTATTTACCCGGCACGAAAGGTATTTTGCCTGCCCTGACAGAAATGCGTATGCAAGGTCAGCATCTGGCAATTGTTTTGGATGAGTACGGTGGCACTGACGGAATCGTCACCTTGGAAGACTTAGTTGAAGTACTCATCGGAGATATTCGCGATGAATATGACGTTCATCAGGATGAGATTTCACATGAAGAGCGCACCGGAGACTTCGAGGTTGATGGCCTTATTTCTATTGAGGATTTAATCGAGCAGACAAAGCTAGATATCCCTGAAGGTCCCTATGAGACAGCAAGCGGATTTGTGATGCACTTTTTAGGTCGAATTCCACATGAGCACGATGTTGTGAACGTTAATGGCATCCGAATCACGGTGCTAACCATGGAAGGCAAACGCGCTGGGCAGTTATTGATCTCTCGATCTGCATAGGTGTGAAAGAATTGCAGCTATGACACAGAAGCGAGTTCTTTCAGGCATCCAGCCAACAAGTGACTCCTTCCACCTGGGCAATTACTTAGGTGCCTTAAAGCAGTGGGTTGAACTCCAAGAAGGCAATGATGCTTTTTACTGCATCGTTGATCTGCATGCCCTAACTGGCGAGATCGAACCAGCATTGTTTAGAAAGCGCACATTGGCATCTGCGGCGCAATTAATAGCTCTCGGTATCTCGCCTGAGAAATCAACCTTGTTTGTGCAGTCCCATGTGGCAGAGCACAATCAATTGGGATGGATCATGGAGTGCCTTGCAGGGTTTGGTGAGGCAAGCCGTATGACTCAGTTCAAAGATAAATCTGCAAAGGGTGGAGCAGATACTGCTCGTGTTGGGTTGTTTACATATCCAATGTTGCAAGCAGCAGACATTCTTTTGTATCAGGCACATTATGTTCCGGTCGGTGAAGATCAACGCCAGCACATTGAATTAACCCGTGATTTAGCTACTCGTTTTAATGCACGATTTGGTGAAACCTTCAGAGTCCCAGAGGGCCACATTTTAAAGGCCGGTGCCAAGATTTATGATCTGCAAGAACCAACAGCAAAGATGAGTAAGTCATCTGGTTCTGCCGCAGGTGTTCTTGAATTGATGGACACACCAGAGGCCAATACAAAAAAGATTAAGAGCGCAGCAACTGATGCTGGTCGTGAAGTTAAATTTGATGAAAAGGAAAAGCCTGGCATTAGTAATTTGCTGACAATTCATTCATCTCT
>CANLAC010000120.1 GCA_947488645.1 Actinomycetota bacterium
CGATTGCACCGAGTGCGCGCATGTGACGTAGCGCTTTGACTGCAACCTTATTGACTAAACCTGCCCTGCCCACGTGCACAGCAGCTACCGCCTCTTGTGAAATAAGCAGTAGCGGAATGCAATCTGCCACCATCACCGCTAGAGAAATACCTTTAGTTGTCGTAATCAGAGCATCACATGTTGGCTCTTGATCAAGCACATGATCAACGACAACAACGTCGTTGCCGTGTACCTGATCCATGAATTGCGTATTGCCTAATAAAGCACGATTTGCAGTTACAGCTGCAGGATCATCACCAACATGAAAGCCAAAGTTCAAGGATTCATAAGCGCCAAGGCTGGAGCCTTTGCGTCGATCGGTGAAAAAGTGAGGCAAAGCCTTACTTCATGAAGTCAGGGACGTCGATTTCATCCTCTGCAACGAGCTCCTCAAAGGTCACGCGACGCTTTGGTGTGTCATTGCCAAGATCTAAAGCGACAGAGATTGGATCATTTGATGCAATCGGATCTGCTACCCCGCCCAATGTTGCTGCATTAATCGTTGGTGTTGAAACCCGCTTTGGTTCCCCGCCTTCAAATCCAGCTGCCACAACAGTAATTCGGACTTCATCGCCCAGTGCATCATCAATTGTTGTTCCAAAGATGAACTTGGCGTTTGGATGCACAGCAGATTGAACTAGCTCACACGCCTCATTAACTTCGAACAAACCAAGATCTGATCCACCTGAAACAGAAAGCAGAACACCCATAGCACCATCAATTGATGCTTCAAGAAGTGGACTTGAGATTGCAAGTTCAGCCGCACGTATTGCACGATTTTCTCCACGAGCAGAACCAATTCCCATTAATGCAGAACCAGCACCTGACATAACAGCTTTAACATCTGCAAAGTCCAAGTTGATTAGACCAGGCTGAGTGATGATCTCTGTAATTCCTTGCACGCCAGATAGCAACACCTGATCTGCACTCTTAAAGGCATCAGCCAAAGTAATTGTGCGATCTGAAATTGCAAGCAAGCGATCATTCGGAATAACAATCAATGTATCTACTTCTGCGCGAAGTGCTTCGATGCCAACATCTGCTTGAGCAGATCGCAACTTTGCTTCAAATGAGAATGGACGAGTAACAACACCGATTGTTAACGCGCCGATATCTTTTGCAATCTTTGCAACGATTGGAGCAGCTCCTGTCCCGGTTCCGCCACCTTCGCCTGCTGTAACAAAGACCATGTCAGCACCGCGCAAAATTTCTTCAATGTCATCTGCGTGATCTAGTGCAGCTTCGCGACCCTTATCTGGATCCATACCTGCGCCAAGTCCGCGAGTTGTCTTGCGACCAATATCTAATTTCACATCAGCATCACTCATTAACAAATGTTGTGCATCTGTATTAATTGCAATGAACTCGACGCCTTTTAATCCAACATCGATCATGCGATTAATTGCGTTAACTCCACCGCCACCAATGCCGACAACTTTGATGACCGCTAAATAATTTTGTGGTGAAGCCACTGTGTTTCCTCCTTATGAACCATAAACCTCAACTTGAGGCTTACTATTCAATGCTTTTCGATAAGGCGAACCTAAAGCGCATACGGGTGATTATCAAACACCGACATGAAGTGTTTACCGTGTCGTAATTTCAATAATTATTTAACGATTGGTGCATGTGGTGCCGAGACATCAACTCTTTTCAAAGATGCATTTTCTGGCAACGCAATAAGTGCTTTATAAACCTTTAATTTCAATTCATTCTCGCTATCAGTGCCCCAACGGATCTCAAGATTCTTGCCAGCATTATTAACAACTAGGACAAGAGCACCGGAACTTCGAACCTTAACAACACTCAATGCTTCCTTGAGGTCTGCTGGAAGTGTCATAAAGAAGGTGACTGCCTTTGTGGCGGCGGTTAAATCACCGGCTTGGATCTGGACCAATGGTGTTGATGGTGTTCCTCGAAGTACAAAGCTCTTTCCAGTCGAATCAATGACCTTGTTGTTATAGATCGCAACCGGTGTTCGCTCCGTTAAATCAATAGTGACCTTGCCATTAATCCAGTTTCTAGAAACCTTTGCACTATCTACCCAATCAAGAGTTTCAAATTTTGCAGCCACTGCGCGAGGCTCAACGCGAGCAAGCTTCTGCCCTTTAACAATCCCAGAACTCACTTGTGAACTAGCTCCCTTAATTTCGATGGAGCTGACTGTAAATAGTGTGGACCAGCCAAGGATGTATGCGGCACCAACGAGAAGGACTGTAGAAACTAGAAGTATGAGACGACGATTCATGGCTATGCAAAACGTCGATTCAAGCCATCGACAATAATTGGTGCAAGAGAGCTGACATCGCCCGCGCCTAAGGTCATGATCACATCGCCAGGCTCAGCCATTTCAATGACTGAATCTGTAACCTCAACAAAGTTAGGGATGTATTCACCCTTCTTCATTTGGCTAGTAATTAATTTTGATGTGACGCCTTCTATTGGCTTTTCACTTGCTGCATAGACCTCTAGAACAATCGCCCTATCTGCAGTATCAAGAACAGCTGCAAAGGCTGGTGCAAAAGCTTTTGTTCTGGAGTATCTGTGTGGCTGGAAAATTACGATCAAGCGACCATCTGCGGCAAATCGACGTGCCGCCTCTAGCGTCACCTGAATCTCTGTTGGGTGATGCCCGTAATCATCAATGACACGAACACCATGAACAGTTCCAATCAGTTCAAAGCGACGCCCAGTCCCCCGGAAAGTGCCCAAGCCAGTGAGTAATTCAGCTGCGCCAAAACCTAGTTTTAGCCCTGTTGCTAACACGCCTGCCGCATTTAACAAGTTGTGATGGCCCGGCACTTGCAACTCAATGTGGCCAACACTCTTTCCGTTCCACACAGCCCGCGCAGATGAACCCATTGTCATGAACTCGATCTGATCAATATGAAGATCAGCGCCTTCTGCAACTCCATATGAAATCAATTGCACATTCTTAGTTGTCCCAGCCAAGGCCACAGCGCCTGCATCATCTGCGCAATAAGTAAGGAAACCCTCAGGCTTAATCGTTGCAGCAAACTCTCTAAAGGCTTGTGCAACAGATTCTGGGGTAGGAAAGAAGTCCACATGATCATGTTCAACGTTTGTAACGATGGCGGCAAAGGGATGGTATTCAATAAATGAGCCATCTGATTCATCAGCCTCTGCCACGAAGATCTCACCAGTGCCACGATGGGCGTTAGAACCAGAGGCGGTGATTGTTCCGCCAATAGCAAAGGATGGATCTGCAGCACATGCCTGCAGAGCAACTGCCAACATGGAAGATGTTGTGGTCTTTCCATGCGTACCTGCAACTGCAACACTTTTTGAATCAGACATCAGAACTGCCAACGCCGCAGCGCGAGTCAAAATAGGAATCTTTAACTCTGCAGCCCTTGCTCGCTCAGGGTTATTAGCAGAGATAGCAGTTGAATATACAACAAGATCTGCTCCATCAACATGTGAGGCATCGTGTGATGTTGCAACAGTTGCCCCTAATGCAGACAAGGCGATTACAACAGATGAATCCTTTGCATCAGATCCACTAACTGTGATGCCGTGGGATAAAGCGATGCGCGCTAATCCACTCATACCGGCACCACCAATGCCGATGAAGTGAATGCGCT
>CANLAC010000121.1 GCA_947488645.1 Actinomycetota bacterium
GTTCATAAGAGAAAGGTACCCTTATCCCATGAGCAGCAATCTCCTAAACCGAGTATTTCTTGCCCGTCTTGCAGGTACCGCGGTCTTTGACCCAAATGGTGATCCAGTAGGAAAGGTGCGAGATGCTGTCGCGACCCTTCGTTCTACAAATCAACCCCCACGAATTCTTGGATTAGTTGTTGAAGTTCCATTGCGTCGTCGTGTTTTTGTTCCGATCACTCGTGTGACCTCTATCGAAAGTGGAGCAGTTGTAATCACTGGCTTACTCAATATGCGCCGCTTCGATACTCGTCCTGGTGAAGTTCTAGTTCTCGGTGAAATGCTAGATCGTTCAATTACATTAGTTGAATCTGGCGAAGCCGTTGTTGTCGAAGACATGGGAATGGAAGAAACACGCACTGGTGATTGGTTTATCAATCGTGTCCACATCATGCGTCGAGGTCAAGGCTTACGCCGTAAAGGCGCAACATCAACTGTTGCTTGGGAAGAGGTAACAGGTTTTGCAAGCACCGAGCAAAATCAAGGTGTGGCAAATTTGATGACAACACTTGCAAACCTTCGCGCCGCAGATCTTGCAGCCGTTTTGCAAGATCTTGCTCCTAAGCGTCGTATTGAAGTTGCAATCGCACTTGATGATGAACGCCTTGCAGATGTTCTTGAAGAAATGGATGAGACAGATCGAGTTGCGCTTTTAGCCGAACTCGAAGGAGAGCGTGCTGCGGATGTTTTGGGTGAGATGGATCCAGATGATGCTGCCGACTTGCTTCGAGAAATTGGTGGAGAGCGAGCAAATGCACTTATTGATTTAATGGAGCCAGAAGATGCAGAAGATGTTTTGCGTCTGATGACCTACGAAGATTATTCAGCAGGCGGAATGATGACGACTGAGCCAATTGTGCTCACCGCTGATTCAACTGTTGCAGATGCGCTAGCTGCAGTTCGCCAAAAAGAGATTTCACCAGCACTTGCTTCACAGATCTACATCTGTCGACAGCCAGTGGAAACACCAACTGGCCGCTTTATTGGCGTAGTTCATTATCAGCGCTTACTGCGTGAGCCTCCTGCAACCCTGTTGGGCTCAATAGTTGATAACGACTCAAAGGGCGTAAACCCTGATGCTACTTTGCATGAGGTTTCATCATATTTAGCGAGTTACAACATGCTCTCATTGCCTGTAGTAGATGCCAATGAGCGTTTGCTAGGTGCGGTAACAGTTGATGACGTGCTCGATCACTTGTTGCCAGAGAATTGGCGACATGATCACCGAGAAAAATCACCAGTATCTTTCAAGACAGAAACATTGTAAGGAGGGCAAAACATGGCACGCAATAATGGATTAGATACTCCACGCGAAACTCGTCGTTCACTACGCCCTAACTATGATCCCGAAGCATTTGGTCGTCTGTCAGAGCGTTTTGCACGTTTCTTAGGTACCGCCCGTTTTCTCGTCTATATGACTTTCTTTATTCTATTTTGGATTGTCTGGAACTTTGTAGCACCAGTTGATCTTCGTTTTGATGATTATCCATTTATTTTTCTGACGTTGATTCTCTCGATGCAAGCTTCATATGCAGCCCCACTGATCCTGCTTGCCCAAAATCGCCAAGCAGACCGTGATCGCATTCAGCTCAATGAGGATCGTGGACAAAACGAGCGTTCGATTGCAGATACTGAATACCTAACGCGCGAGCTTGCAGCGTTGCGTAATTCTTTAGGTGAGGTTGCTACTCGCGACTTTGTGCGAAGCGAACTTGCAGATCTAGTAGATGAACTTGCAAAAGAATTACGTCGAGATTCCCAATCGGACTCCAACTAGGGATTTATTTCGCTTCACGATTTTTTCTGCGATCTCTAATATTGCTATAGCTGCTACCGACGTTGGATCTGCCTCAACAACTGGTGCACCATCATCTCCACCAGTTCGCAATGCTGGACTAAATGGAATCTTTCCAAGCAACGGAACATCGCTACCTACTAATAGGGAGAGGCGACGAGAGGTCTCTTCTCCCCCACCTTCACCAAATAGTGACATGGGCTCACCACATGCTGGGCAAGGAAACTGCGACATATTTTCAATAACGCCAATCACATGCTGATGGATTTGGTGGGCGATGCGCCCAGCGCGCTCTGCAACCTCAGCTGCTGCAATTTGTGGCGTAGTAACAACGACAATTTCAGAGTTTGGAATTAACTGCCCTAGTGAAATCGCTAAATCACCCGTTCCAGGTGGAAGATCGATTAATAAGAGATCAAGATCGCCCCAGTAAGCATCAGAGAGAAGCTGTTCAAGGACTCGGTGTAGCAACGGCCCGCGGTAGGCGACAGGATCTGAACGCTCAGGCTTAAACATTTCCATCGAAACAGTCTTAACGCCATAGGACTCGAGCGGAATAAACATTTGATCAATTGCGGTTGGTCGTTGCCCCATCAATCCCATCAATCGAGGAATTGAGTGGCCATAAACATCAGCATCTAAAATTCCAACGTTCAAACCCTTTTTAGCTGCTGCAACTGCAAGGTTTGCAGTAACAGAGGATTTTCCAACCCCGCCTTTTCCAGATGCAATTCCGATAACACGAGTAAGTGAATCGGGTTGTGCGAAAGGAATAAACTTTTCACGTCCTCCACGAACAATCTTTTTAACATTATTTCTTTGTTCTTCGGTCATTACTCCAAATGTTAAATCAACTGAAGTGACACCTTCTACGTTAGTAATTGCAGTTGTAACATCATTGCGCAATCGATCTTGCATCGGGCAGGCAGAAATCGTAAGTAAAATTGTGAGTGATACTGACCCACTTTTTTCCTGTAAATCTTCAACCATTCCTAATTCGGTAATTGGCTTACGAAGTTCGGGATCTTGAACCTTTGCTAGCGCATCAAAAATTAGCTCGACTAATGTCATAACAGATCTGGATCAATCATTGCCTTTGGACGATTTACCTTTGGCTTTGGTGTTCCTTCATCTAACAAATCTGCAACCTGCTTTTTCATAAAGGTCTTTGGATTTAAATCTTTAGGCTGTAGATCTTCAAAGCCAGGTCCAAGGTTCTCGCGAAGCTCAGCGGTGGCTGTCGATGCCAAGCCACGAAGTTTTTTTACCCATTGCGCAGCTTCAACAGCTATTTTCGGTAAACGCTCAGGGCCAACTAATAACATGGCCAAGATTGCAAGGCCAAAGATTTCGCCGGCACCGAAGTCAAAGAACATGTCGTTAGCCTACGGTAATTATTTCTTGGCGGCGATCAGAGTAAGTGTGACCGTTTTCTTCACACCATCACGCAAGAATCCAAGGGTTACTCGATCCCCCACATTCTTTGCTCGAACAGAAACAATGAGCTCTTCAGGTGAGTAGATCTCTTTTCCATCGATCTCAATGATCACATCCCCACCGCGCAAGCCCGCCTTTTCAGCTGGGCTTCCGGGCAAGATTCCACGCCCAGATGTAGAGACCTGTGCACCATTTTCTGTGTAATTCATATTCAGTGAAACGCCAATTACTGGATAGGTTGCAACACCATTTTTTATCAATTGATCAGCGGTCTTACGCGCCTGATTAATCGGGATAGCAAAACCTAATCCAATTGAACCAAGTTGAGAGGTTGTACCAAGGGATGCGATTGCAGAATTAAC
>CANLAC010000122.1 GCA_947488645.1 Actinomycetota bacterium
TCATTAAAAGCGGTCGTGTCTGCGATAAATCGCGCAATTCGCTAATCCACGCACTACCTTTACCCGTATGAGTTTGTACCGGGATGAGGCAATTGTTTTGCGCACTCAAAAACTCGGTGAAGCAGACCGCATCATCACCATGCTCACCCGAGATCATGGGCGTATTCGTGGTGTTGCAAAGGGAGTACGGCGCACAAAATCAAAGTT
This sequence comes from Actinomycetota bacterium, assembly GCA_947488645.1. Classification (GTDB taxonomy): domain Bacteria; phylum Actinomycetota; class Actinomycetes; order Nanopelagicales; family Nanopelagicaceae; genus Planktophila. The sequence continues at coordinate 208 of CANLAC010000122.1, forward strand.
TGGAGCACGCCTAGAGCCAGGTAGTCATGTTGATATTCAGCTCTATACCGGCAAAACCTTTGACACTGTGACTCAAGTAGAAGCATTAATGAATTATGGGGAAGCGCTAACAGAGGATTATCAGCGCTGGACAGTTGCTGCTGCGATATTAGAAGCGGCAGAGCGATTTACAAGCCAAGAAAATGAACCAGCACTGCAAGAGTTTCAGTTAGTTGTTGGCGGCATGAAAGCTTTGGCAGAAAATCGATATGAACCACTATTGATTCTTGATGCATTTTTGCTGCGTTCATTAGCAGTTGCTGGGTATGCACCATCAATGACTATATGTTCAAAGTGTGAAGCACCTGGACCACATAGATACTTTTCATTAGTAGGTGGAGGATCAGTGTGCGCAGATTGTCGCCCATCTGCGTGTGCAACCCCTGCCCCAGAAACTCTAGATCTGATGGGCGCATTACTTTCTAGCGATTGGGATGTTGCATCGGCAAGTGAAGGAAAATTTCGTAGGGAGGCTAGTGGTTTAATCGCTGCTTACTTACAATGGCACCTTGAACGCGGCCTGCGTTCTTTGCCAATGGTGGAGCGGGTATGACAATAAAGATTCCTCATCACGTTGCAATCGTGATGGATGGCAATGGTCGCTGGGCGCAAAAGCGCGGACTGCCTCGCACAGCAGGACATGAAGCAGGTGAAGCAGCGCTATTTGATGTTGTTGAAGGTGCAATTGAATTCGGTGTTAAAGAGATTAGTGCGTATGCATTTTCAACTGAGAACTGGCGTCGATCACCCGAAGAGGTCAAATTCTTGATGGGCTTTAACAGAGATGTTATTCGCAGACGACGCGATCAAATGAATGAGATGGGTGTTCGAATCCGTTGGATTGGACGACCTAAGCGATTGTGGAGCAGTGTTATCAATGAGCTAGAAGAGGCTGAAGAGCTAACAAAGAAGAACAAAGTACTCACTTTAAATATGTGTGTTAACTATGGCGGGCGAGCAGAGATTGTTGATGCTGCAGCAGAGCTCGCACGAGATGTGAAACGGGGCAAGGTAAAGGCTGATGCGATTACCGACAAGGTATTTGCTAAGTATTTAGACTCTCCGCAGATGAGTGATGTGGACCTATTTTTACGTTCCTCTGGTGAACAGCGCACCAGCAACTTCTTGCCGTGGCAAAGTGTTTATGCCGAGTTTGTTTTTATGGATGTGTTGTGGCCAGATGTCACACGCAAGACTTTATGGAAAGCAATTGAAGAGTACTCAGCTAGAGATAGAAGGTTTGGCAAGGCCTAAGCGGCTGGATGATCGATCGGTGTTGGGGCGGTTAAGCCAGCCTGACACATCGCACAACGTGCGTTATCTAGTAAATACATTTCAATTTCATAAGTATCAGGGCTAAAGGATGCAGTGATTTCCATTAGATGTGAGCCACATGCAGGACATGCACACGTCGGAATTCCTCTAAAGTCGCCCATCAGTTAACACTTTGAACAGATACCGAAAATCTCGGCTGTGTGCCCAACATCGCGGAATCCAAACTCTTCAGCCATAGTCTTTGCCCACTTTTCAATTGCACCGCCTTCAATTTCAACGGTGTCACCACAGCCCTTACATACCAAGTGATGGTGGTGGGTATCACCACAAAGTCGATAGATTGCTTCTCCATCTTCTCGGCGCAGAAGGTCCACAATCTTGTCATCAACTAAAGATTGCAATGCGCGATAAACCGTTGTTAAACCGATTCCATCGCCTTCTCTACGCAGGATTTGATGCAGTTCTTGGGCACTGGCAAAGCCGCCAGTTCGCTCAAGAACTGCAATCAATTTGAGATCAGATTTATTCATTCTCGTCGTGGGCGTGATCATCTTCTGCATGCTCGCCCTCAGCATGATCATCGTGCATTTCTTCTGCATGCACATCTTGTCCCGTTGAATGCGCGTGCGAATCTCCTGAGTGAAGGTATGCGACTAACCCCCACATGATTAATACACCTGCAATTGTCGCAACGATTGTCCAGCGTGATGAGTGACGTGAATGTGCTTCTGGCAGAATGTGTGATGTTGCCAGGTAAATAACAATTCCAGAAAAAGCTGCAAGGTAGGCAGCAATGAGATTGTTGCTCAACACAAGAGTGCTTCCAAGGGCCGCGCCAGAAATTCGAGCTAGAGCATCAACTCCGAGCAAGCCAATACTTTTCTTTCCCCAAAGTCCAGATTTGATCATGAAAGAAACTGTGTTGAGTCCATCGCTAAATGCGTGAACTAGTAGAGCGATAAACACCGCAAGACCTAAATCTGAACTGACCTTGAATGCAACGCCAAGTGCCAAGCCATCTAGAAAAACATGGCCTCCCATTGCGATTGCACCAAAGGCACCAGTGAAGTTATGTGAGTGCTCGTGATCGTGACTGTAATCCGAACCAGCTGGCTCATGGGAACCAAAGATTCGCTCATAGAAGTGGAGAAGTAAGAAACCAGCGATCAATGCAATTGAAACAACGGGTGCATGGAGGAACTCTTGAGTGCCTAATTCGAAGACCTCAGGAAGAAGATCAAATGCAACAAGACCTAGGAGTAGACCTGCTGATAAACCAAGGACAAGGTGGAGTCGATTCTTTGCTTTAAGGGCGAGTGCTCCACCGGCAAAGGTAGAGATGGCGGTCAGGGCTGCTAGGACAATGGCTATATTCATGGTGAGAATGTAGCACAAAATGGAAATGATTATCATTTCCAAATCCGAGCCGATACGCTCAGCCCATGCTCGCAATAGCTCGATTTTCAGTTCCATTAGCCGATGCTGCTTATTTTGAGGCACAACTGAGCACAGCTCTTGAGGCATTTTCTGCTTGTAAGGGATATGTCAGCGGCGAGATTGGGCAAAACCTAGATGAGCTAACTCTGTGGTCGCTGGTTACGCATTGGGAAAATGTGGGTTCATATCGAAGAGCGTTGAGTAATAACGATGTGAAGATGAATGCAATTCCGATCTTGGCACAGGCAATTGATGAGCCTGGTGCATATGAAAAGCCGTACTCAGAGTAAAATTCTCGTACGGAAGTAACACCAGTTGCTTTTCGCCGACAGCCAGCCGGATGGAGAATATTGTGGCAACGGACCGTTTAGAAAATATCGTAGGACTAGCAAAGCGTCGTGGGTTTGTATACCCATCATCTGAAATTTATGGCGGACTTCGCGCATCATGGGATTACGGCCCACTAGGAGTTGAGCTCAAGAACAATGTAAAGCGCCAATGGTGGAAGTCCATGGTCATGGGCCGCGAAGATGTTGTCGGTCTTGACTCATGTGTGATCTTGGCAAAAGAAGTCTGGGAAGCATCAGGCCACGTTGCAACATTTAGCGATCCGCTAACAGAGTGCACCGC
>CANLAC010000123.1 GCA_947488645.1 Actinomycetota bacterium
CTTGTATTCCAATTACATCAGCGCCTATGGCTTGAATGCCTTGCCCCAGCTTTACTCGATCCGCGGCTAGGTCATTGCTAGGTGGAATAGCCATTCCATGCAGCAAATTCCATGAGGTTACGCGCATTGCCCAAGGCTAGTAGCGTTCACCCCTATGAGCGCGCTGTCACCTATTAATCGCGAAAGCGAGCTGCGCACCGATGCCGCAAAGCTGGCCCAACTCTGGAAAACCGCGCACATTATTCATTTAGTCGATGCACGTTTGAGTGCAGGTGATGACTCTTTGACCTTTATCGATGCAGCTGCCGTGAAAGCTGCTCAAGAGATATTTGTTGAAGGAGATCGCTTCTTCTTAGGCGTGGGCCGTGATGATAATCAGGCTTACTTTGCCTGGCACACCACCTGGATTAATCCTCCAGAAGATGATGGAACTGAAGAGTTTGAACAACGTAAGTATGAAGGATTTAAATCTTTGCGCGAAGTCGGTGGCAATCTAGATGCTGACGAACTAGCACTTGCAATGCATGCAGTTGGATTAGCTAATTGGCATGCGACTCACACCCATTGCGCCAGATGTGGCGCAAAGACTGTAAGTGATCTTGGTGGCAGTGTGCGAGTGTGTCCCGACGATGCAACACAACATCATCCACGTACTGATCCTGCTGTAATTGTTTTAGTTAAAGACAAAGATGATCGCATTCTTTTGGGACATCAACCCGTCTGGCCTGATAAGCGCTTTTCAACATTTGCGGGATTTGTTGAAACCGGTGAATCATTTGAAGAGTGCGTTTCTCGTGAAGTATTTGAAGAAGCTGGTGTGTATGCATCAGAGATTAAATACTTAACCTCACAGCCTTGGCCATTTCCGGCATCGATCATGATTGCATTTGAAGCGATTACACATCGTCCAGAAGAGGCTCGTCCTGATGGCACTGAAATTACTGAAGTGCGCTGGCTTTCGCGTGATGAAATGAAGGCAGCTGTTGCTGCTCAAGATATTTTGTTGCCACCTAAAATTTCAGTTGCCCGTCGCATGATTGAGGCTTGGTATACACGTGTTGATGGATATACACGCGATCAGTTACGTGGTGGTGAATCGTGGAGGCCGTAGGAAATCTACGCGCAGAAGAGATTCTTGAAGCTCTAGATAACGAACAGCGCGCAGTTGCACTTGCTACACGTGGGCCAGTGTGTGTAATTGCAGGAGCTGGAACAGGAAAAACCCGCGCAATCACACACCGCATCGCATATGCCGCAGCTATTGGCACTATGGATCCCCACAAAGTTTTAGCACTGACATTTACTGCTCGTGCAGCAGGAGAAATGCGCACGCGACTTCGCTCACTGGGTGTTCCAGCTGTTGCAGCCCGCACCATCCACGCAGCAGCACTTAAGCAATTGACCTTCTTTTGGCCGCAAGTTTTTGGTGGTCGCACACCTGATTTGCTCACAACTAAGAGCGGATTTCTCACGGAAGCGATTAAGCGCGCTCAATTACAGGGCGAACTATCAATTACCTCCCGCGATCTACTGCGCGATATTGCAACAGAGATTGAATGGGCCAAGGTTTCACAGATTTCTCCTTCTGATTACTTAAGCGAATCTCTCAAGCGCACAGTTAAGCCACGCATTAATCCAGAACAACTAGCCAAGGTCTATACGGCATATGAAAGCGTGAAGCACCAAGAGCGCGCAATTGATTTTGAAGACGTACTGCTACTAACGACCGCAATGATCGAAGAAGAGCGCGAAGTTCGAGAGCGCGTGCAAGATCAATACCGCTTCTTCACAGTTGATGAGTATCAGGATATTTCACCGCTGCAGCAGCGTTTAATCAATGCCTGGCTTGGTTCCCGCCAAGAGCTCTGTGTTGTTGGTGATCCCGCACAAACTATTTACTCCTTTGCTGGTGCAACACCAGTGTTTCTCAATTCTTTCACACAACGTTTTCCAGAAGCAGAAGTTGTGCGGTTAACAACTGGATATCGCTCAACTCCTGAAATTATCTTCACCGCCAACAGCATTCTTAGAAAAGGTGCGATGGGCAACGAGTTGGTTGCAATCAATGATCACGGGAGCAAGCCAACGATTACTGCTTATAACGATGAGTCTGCAGAGATTGCCGGAATCGTTCGTGCCATTACGCAGTTGATCTCGGAAGGAACTCCTGCTCAAGAGATTGCAGTTCTTGCCAGAACTAATAGTCAATTAAATGGTTTAGAAAAAGCGATGAACGCGGCTAACTTGCCATACCAAGTTCGCAACACTGAACGCTTCTTTGAACGTAAAGAAGTTCGTGATTTCTTAAAGCAAGTTCGCACAGCATCTGTTATTCCAACTGAAGGTGTTTCATGGCTTGATGAACTTCGCACTCTTGCGCAACCATTTTTAACTGGGGGAGCAATCGACGGAATCGCAGCACTTCTCCACCTTGCTCGCGAACTCGATGGTGATACTGGTTTTACACCAAAGAATTTACGTGCCTACCTGCGCGAAGTTGAAGACCGAGTTCAGCAAAACAATCCACCAACAATGCCTGTCACAACTCTTGCAACACTCCACGCTGCAAAGGGTCTTGAATGGGAACGGGTATTTCTTATTGGCGTTAGTGATGGCATCTTGCCCCTTGAAAACAACAGCACAACAGGTGACCAAGCATCAATTGATGAAGAACGCCGCTTGTTCTATGTTGGAATTACACGTGCAAAATCTGATCTACGCCTTAGCTATCGCGGAAAAGCCTCACGATTCTTGGCTGAAGCGGGCCTGGCTAACTAGCCGTTTTACGCTCATTTACACGGGGAATTAATTGCCTTGCCAGTACCTCAACCCATGGTTTATAGTTACAACTTCATCCCCATGGCGGGGATGTACATGATGGAAGGGAACGAATATGTCTAACGCATCATTCGTATCAGCAAACGCATTGCGTTCTGCTGTGATTCCTTCTGCTCATACAACCAATAAGCCTTCTACTTGGCATGCGACAAAGCCAGCGTTTTACGCAGCTTTTTATGCCGGATACGAGGCCAATGGTGGTTCAATCGAATAAATCGATTTAGAACTGAAGCCAAGGGCCTCGAATCCAAAAGGATTCGGAGCCCTTTTTGTTTTCCTAAAACAAACTTCACTCCAGAAAACCAACGACAACCACAAGAGACCGAAGCAAGATCTAACAGAAAGAAGAGGTGAGAACATGAGCGTTCTCTTCAGTGAACTACTAGTACCAGGCTGGGCAGATGAGAAGATCGGTTTGGACGCCGTAACAGGCACGTACTCAGACGGGTCATCATTTAATTTGCCATGCCACACAGCAGATCCTGAGCTCTACTTCTCTGAAGATGAGATGCAAGTAGCTGAGGCCAAGTCACTCTGTGGTGGATGTCCGGTGCGTGCACAGTGCTTAGAAGGTGCTCTATCGCGCCAAGAGCCCGCAGGTGTGTGGGGCGGTGAATTATTTGAAGAAGGTCGCATCATTGCCAAGAAGCGCAAAGCTGGACGACCAACTTTGAAAGAGATCGCTGCACGCAATGCAGAAGGCGAACTCATCGAACTCAATGTTAAGAGCAAAGAGCGCG
>CANLAC010000124.1 GCA_947488645.1 Actinomycetota bacterium
ACTCTTTAAAGTTCTTCTTACCAATAAATTTTGCAACAATTCCAGGAATAACAGGGTTGTGGCCACACACAATTGCGTGGGCTTCACTTTCAATGATGTCATTAACAACATTAATTGCTGCCTTCTTGTCTTTCTCATATGCATATTCACTGAGCTCAGTCCAATAGATCATGTCTAACTTTAATGAGCGTGCCATAGGTGCAACTGTTTCATAGCAACGAACAGCATCTGATGTGTGAATCTCTGTAATTGCAAATGGCAAGTATTTTGCCAGCATCCTTATTGATTGAATCTGACCAAGCTGTGCAAGGGGGCGGTCACCATCATCGCCTTCCCATTCTTCGCGAGCAATAGCTTTCCCATGGCGCAATAGAACTAGCGGTGTTGTATCGATTCCGAACTTTTCAAAGTTTTTTAATACTTCTTTGTCACCTTCGCGAGTAAGTTTGTCGTAAGCATCAGAAATAGTGACCCAAATTATCTGATCTACTTCTTCTGGATCCATAACACCTTTAGCCTCGCCAATTGCTTGAGCAGACCAATATCTAACGGTCTTTGGTGTTTCACCAACAAGATATTCAATTTTGCATAGCTCAGGCCCGAAGATACTTTCAAAGCCGGTCTCTTCTAGAACTTCGCGGAATGCACAACTGATTTCAGATTCACCGCTTTCGACTTTTCCTTTAGGAAAAGACCAATCGTCATATCGAGGACGGTGAATCAAAGCGACTTGAACTAGTTCATCACTTAAGCGGCGCCACAAAACTGCTCCCGCTGCTTGTATTACTTGGCTTTCCAATTACCGATCCTTTGAATAATGCTCGATGAGTTCTGCATGAACATTTGTTAATCCCTTTTTATTGGGGCGAGACCATGTTGTTTCTTTCAGCTGCCATGAGGAAGTTTCCTCAGAAAGCCCAAGATCTAATAGGGATTGCAAGCGCACATGATGTTCTTTTCTTTGAACCATAACAAGACTTTCAACACGGCGATCAAGGTTTCTGCCCATCAAGTCCGCACTGCCAATCCAGTACTCATCATCCCCACCATTGATAAAGTGATAAATACGTGAGTGCTCAAGAAATCGACCCAAAATAGATTTAACTGTGATGTTTTCAGAAACACCCTTAATGCCTGGTTGTACTGCGCAAATTCCACGAATCAATAGTTCAATCTTTACGCCAGCTTGAGAAGCTTCATATAACTTTGCTACAAAATACTCATCCAGAATTGAATTAAGTTTAAATTGGATTCCAGCAGGACGTCCGTTTTTTGCATGCTCAATTTCGCGGTCAATGCGTTCGATCAACCCTGAACGTAAAGTACGCGGTGCAACTAGTAAACGAGAGTAAGTTGATTGAGGACCAAAGCCTGACAATTGATTAAATAGACGAGTTAAATCCTCTGTCAGTTCAACATCTGCGCTGAGCATTCCAAGATCTTCATACATACGCGCAGTTTTTGGATTGTAGTTACCAGTTCCAATGTGACAGTAACGACGAATACCTTGTGGCTCATCTCTTACAACTAGAGAAAGCTTTGCGTGAGTCTTTAATCCCATCAACCCATACACAACGTGCACACCTGCAGCTTCAAGCTTTCGCGCCCAACGAACGTTTGCCTGCTCATCAAATCGTGCACGGATTTCAATTACTGCAACAACTTGCTTACCTGCTTCTGCAGCTTCGATTAACGCCTCGATAATTGGAGAGTCACCTGATGTGCGATACAAAGTTTGCTTGATCGCTAGTACCTGTGGATCTTTTGCAGCGTTTTCCAGGAAGTGCACAACGGATGAAGTAAAGGATTCATAGGGATGGTGAAGCAGAATCTCACCTTGGCGGATTGCCGAGAAAAACAGATCACTGTCTTCAGAATCCACTTCAGAGAGGGCTTTAGCGGTACGGGATCTAAATGGCTTAAATTTCAATTCTGAAAAATCAAGATCTGCGATTGCATGAAGAGAGGTCAGATTAAGCGGTGCGCTGACATGGAAGATATTTTCAGAGCCAATGGCAAGTTCTGAACCAAGTTTAGAAACTAGAGCCTCATCGACGCCCGCTTCGATTTCAAGTCGTACTGGTGGGCCAAATCGACGGCGCAATAACTCCTGCTCTAATGAAAGAAGCAAATCTTCTGCTTCATCTTCATCCAGTTCAATATCTTGATTTCTGGTCACACGGAAGGTGTAGTGATCTTCAATTGTCATTCCTGGGAACAATTCTTGAAGATGAATGGCAATCAAATCTTCAAGGGGTAAGAAGCGGGTCGATCCAAATTTTGCAGTTGCAATGAAACGAGGCAAAACTTCTGGAACTTTCACACGGGCAAAGAACTCTTCATGTGTTGCTGGATTCTTAACCATCACAGCAAGGTTGAGCGATAGGCCAGAGATATATGGGAATGGATGTGTTGGATCAACAGCCAAAGGAGTTAAGACAGGAAAGATTCGATCCTCGAATAACTTTGCAACGTATGCGCTTTCTGTTTCATCAAGTTGTTCCCACTTAACAAATTCAATTCCATGCTTCTTTAATTCTGGCAAAATCTCATCATGTAAGGTTTTTGATTGACGAGCCACTAACTCGTTGACCTTTGTGCTGATCAATGCCAAGAGCTCTTTTGGTTTATAGCCGGCAACATTTGCCGCGGTCACATCATTTTCAATCTTGCTCATCAAAGTTGCAACGCGCACCATAAAGAACTCATCCAAATTCGAGGATGAGATAGCCAAAAAGCGAAGTCTTTCAAGCAGAGGAACTGTCGAGTCTTCGGCTAATTCAAGGACCCGTTGGTCGAATGAGAGCCAACTGATCTCTCGGTCGGTCAGGTGCTCGATTTTCATGGGTAAATTCTCTCGTGCTTGGGTGAACAACAGGTAATCGGAGTAAGGACAGGGGTTAAACCAACCTTCTATTTCACGCTCAACGAAGGTGTGCTCACCCTCATTTCCTGAGAGACTTCCCCCCGTGATTAACAACTATTGGATGAGCCCAGAGACCACCTCTGTAAACCGTTTGCCGATGCTTAACATCGAACACTTTGAGCAAATTTCTCTAGACGGTACATGGCGTTTCCAGTTGTTACATAGCCCAACAGAAAAGCTAGGAAAGCGCTGGGCATCTATCCCTGTTCCAGGGCTATGGACTATGCAGGAACCTTCAGATGTTTTCTTTGATAAGCCAATATACACAAACACACAAATGCCTTTTGAGGAACATCCTCCTTTTGTTCCTGCTGAAAACCCAACTGGCGTATATGAACGCGATTTTGATGTTCCAAAGAGTTGGAATGGAAAGAGAATTGTTTTGCAGGTTGGTGGCTATGAATCTGTGGCAGTTGTCTACATCAATGGTGAAGAAGTTGGACTTTCTAAAGACTCTCGTTTGGCCGCAGAATTTGATGTAACTCAATTTGTTCAAAGCGGAAACAACGTTTTACGGATTGATGTAGTCAAGTGGTCTGATGCGACATTTATTGAGGATCAAGATCAGTGGTGGCATGGTGGCATTACTCGTTCAA
>CANLAC010000125.1 GCA_947488645.1 Actinomycetota bacterium
GAGAGGCGATTAATAAAGCAACCAACACATAGAAAGAAACACCATTAAGGGCTTCACCAGGTGGTGTTCCTTCAGCAGTTACAGGCATGATCTTCCCTGCAATTAAGCGAAATATTGGCTCAATGACAAGAGTCAAAGCAATTAGTGGCGTCATTCCTGGGTATCTAAAGAATAGAACGTATAGCAAAAGCACTAGCAGTAGCTGCATCGCACCCCACTGGTGGAAGATCGCAACAATGTTGTCTCCGCCTTCAACAGAAATATCAATTCCTGCAATGCTGTTTGCTCCTCCATCTGATGAAAAGAAGTGGATACAGCTGCGCACCACAATGACAAACATGTAAATAGCTAAGAAAATGCGTACAGCACGATATCCACTAAAAACTGATGGATTCTTTGGAAGAATCTTCTTTATATCAATTTTCATAAATCTCCTAGAAAGTTGAACCGATTTTTGTTGGCCTGATGTTCTTTCCATACATTGTTAAGGCTAGACCATCACTGCTTAACAAAACAGATTTGACTCTCATTCCTTGTGGCGCGTTCAAGGTTCGCACGCTCTTACTCTTAATCTGATCTTTGATCTCTGCTGGCAATGAATCTGCAGGAATTTCATTTCCAAAGAGTGATACACCTTGAAGTTCAAAGTAGATCTGATTTCCTGAATACTTAGGAATAAGGATTGCGGTTCCAAGACCACCTGAGCCAACTGAGACTTGCAGAGTGTTTCCAACGATCTGCGCATCATTGAAATCAGCTAATTGTGTGATTGTGGTAGCAGGAATTGTTGCTGTGACATCCAGAGCTCCGATTAGGTTTGATTGCGACTTTGAAATATTACGCGCATGAATTGCTAATGATGGTTTAAAGGTTGACTCTTTTAATTGGTACTCACCAACATTGATGTGGACCGATTTTATAGAGTCGCCAACTATATTTCCGGGCAAATCAAACAATGGAACAGAGGCAGTTACATCCGTTGCCCTAGGCATTACTTCATAAACCCGCGTAGATATACGTGAGGAGATAGTTTTCTCAACAGTAATCGCACCGGTAGCAAGGACTGCAACTAACGCGATAGGAATTATGCGGCTCTTCTTCATCAACTCAAACACCCCTTAGTTATCGATGTGGCAGTGTATGGGAGGAATCTGCGAATACTTGATAAGAAGTCTCAGAAAACAAAAACTCCCGCACCGAATTAACTGTGCGGGAGTTTTCCTGTGAATTATCTGTTAATTAACGTTGAGATTCGCCTTCTTTTGACGAGAAGTTGCACGTGCACGCTCGTCACCGTTGAGAACAACCTTACGAATACGAACAACCGCAGGTGTTACCTCAACGCACTCATCTTCGCGACAGAACTCAAGAGCACCTTCCATGTTGAGCTTCTTAGGCGGAATCAAACGCTCTGATTCATCTGTGCCTGATGCACGCATGTTTGTCAGCTTCTTTTCACGAACACAGTTAACGTCCATGTCATCGTTACGAGAGTTCTCGCCAATAACCATACCTTCATATACTTCATCGCCTGGTTCTACGAAAATAGTTCCGCGATCTTGTGTGCCATAAAGGGCGTATGAAGTAACTGTTCCCAAACGGTCTGAAACAAGTGATCCAGTTGCGCGTGTGCGGATATCTCCGAACCAAGGCTCGTAACCATCAAATACGTGGTGGAGCAAACCAGTTCCGCGAGTTTCAGTTAAGAACTCAGTTCTAAAACCAATAAGTCCACGTGATGGAACCTTGTAATCAAGACGGATCCAACCGGTTCCGTGATTAACCATTTGCTCCATGCGACCCTTACGAAGTGCCATCAACTGAGTAAGAACACCTAAGTACTCTTCTGGTGCATCAATTGTTAAGCGCTCCATCGGTTCGTGAATCTTGCCATCAATCTTCTTAATAACTACCTGTGGCTTACCAACAGTTAGTTCGAAACCTTCGCGCTTCATGATTTCAACAAGCACAGCTAGCTGTAGCTCGCCGCGACCCTGTACTTCCCATGTGTCTGGACGCTCAGTATTTAATATGCGCAATGAAACGTTACCGACTAGCTCTGCATCTAAGCGTCCCTTAACTTGGCGCGCAGTAAGCAGCTTGCCGCTCTTGCCCGCTAGTGGAGATGTATTAATACCGATTGTCATCGAAATAGATGGTTCATCAACGATGATTAACGGAAGCGCATGTGGATTTTCATTATCAGCCAGTGTCTCGCCCAAAGTAATTGTCTCGATACCTGCCACGGCGATGATGTCACCAGGATGGGCTTCAAGGGTTGGCACGCGCTCTAGCGCTTCAGTAATCAAAAGCTCTGAAATCTTCACTCGCTCTGTTGTGCCATCTGTCTTAATCCACGTGACATTCTGACCCTTTTTAATAACACCCTCGCGCACGCGGCACAAAGCTAAACGTCCAAGGAATGGAGATGAGTCAAGGTTTGTAACGTGTGCTTGCAACGGTGCACCTTCGTGATACTCGGGAGCTGGAATTGCAGAGAAGATAGTGTCAAACAAAACATCGAGGTTTTCTTCTACCGGCATTCCGCCATCTGCAGGGCGTGTCAATGATGCACGGCCAGCCTTTGCACATGCATAGACAACTGGAAACTCGATCTGTGATTCATTGGCATCTAAGTCTAAAAATAGTTCGTAGGTCTCATCCACAACTTCGGCGATACGTGAATCTGAGCGATCGACCTTATTAATAAGCAAGATAACTGGAAGATTCTTCTCGAGTGCTTTCCGCAAAACGAAACGTGTCTGCGGCAATGGACCTTCTGAAGCATCCACCAACAAGATAACGCCATCGACCATTTCAAGTCCACGTTCAACTTCACCACCGAAGTCTGCGTGGCCCGGAGTATCAATAATGTTAACGATCGTATCCCCGCGCTTAACGGCTGTGTTCTTAGCAAGAATCGTAATTCCCTTTTCGCGCTCCAGATCCATTGAATCCATCATGCGCTCTTGGCCTTCGCCCTGCTTCTTATACGCTGCAAACGCACCCGACTGCCACAACATCGCATCAACCAATGTTGTTTTACCGTGGTCAACGTGGGCGATGATCGCAACGTTACGAAGGTTCTCGCGCTTTTTAATTGGCAGGTCTTTAAGGTGTGCTTGGATCTTGGCCACGAAAACTACTTTCCTAGTGAAGCCAGCCTTATATAAGGCCTTGCCTCTATCAACGATTTGGTAGTGCTGAGGCCAAGTTACCGACCATCATGGCTCAATCTTACCTTTTAGCCCTTGATTAGGACTAATCAGCCCCTTAATACAGGCTTAATTAATCGTTTTGAGGGAAACCTAAGTTGATTCCACCATGGCTTGGATCTAACCAGCGGCTTGTAACAACTTTGCCGCGAGTAAAGAAGTGAACACCTTCGGTGCCATGTGCATGAGAATCACCAAATAATG
>CANLAC010000126.1 GCA_947488645.1 Actinomycetota bacterium
ACTTACCCTTTACTGTTCCGTATGCCTTCCATGACTTTGACCAATACTTGTCAACGTTTGCTACAACTGCCTTAGGTGCAACCTTTACTTTGCCTGTTTCAACAAGCTTTGCAAGAAGACCTGGCTGCGGGATCCATGCTAGATCTGGTGCGTTGTTACCCTTAACACGAACAGGTAGCAATGCTTCGAACTGGTTTGACCCTTCAATTTTAATCTTGATACCTGTGCAAGCCTGGAAATCAGACATTGCAGTATTAAGAGTTGTTAATTCTGGTTCTAGAATTGATGTAAAGATTGTTACTGTCTTGCCCTTCATCATCTTGTAGCCAGCATATGGATCACAGTTAACTGCAGCAGAAGCTGAAGTTGTTGTTACCAATGAAGCAACGAGAGAAAGAGCAGCTGCGCCAACAAGCGCGACTAAACCTTTTCTTTTCATTTTTATCCTTAAGGGGTCAGCGGTCAGGGCTCCCCATGAAGCCCGCATCCCGTGGTGGGTTAAGTCTTGTGCGAGGCGTTGGCAATAGCAAGGCAAAGGCCATACAAGAGTCTGTATTACTACAACGATTTGATAACTACCGCAGCCCCTCTCGCGTGAGATAACCTGCCCCGCATGAACCTTTTTGATGCCAACTCAATCGTGGGTGATCTAGGCCTAATAGGTGTCCTGGCGATCATCTTTGCCGAGACTGGCCTCTTAGTAGGCCTGGCTTTCCCGGGTGATTCTTTGCTCTTTATTGCTGGTGTTGCTGCATCCGGCTCTGGTGCGGCAATTTTAGGGAACGCTTCTCTAAACCCGGTTCTGTTGTTTGTACTTTCACCATTTGCTGCAATCTTTGGAAGCGCGATTGGCTACTGGTTTGGTGAAAAATACGGAAAGAAATTATTTGATAGACCAGATGGAAGAATCTTTAACCAACACAAGGTTGCTGCAACCCAAAAATGGCTTACTAAGTATGGAATCGGTAAAGCACTTGTCTTAGCTCGCTTTGTTCCATTTGTTCGCACGCTGATTAATCCGATGTGTGGAATCATTGGTGTTCCAAAGAAGACATTCATGATCTGGAATACGGTCGGCGCGTTGATTTGGACGCAAGGCGTTATTGGTTTGGGATTTATTCTGGGCGATGTTCTAGAGGGTTCGGTAGATAAGTTCCTACTACCGGTAATTGGGACAATTATTTTTGCAAGCCTTGTTCCCGTACTTATTGAACTTTTTAGAGAGTGGCAATCAAAGCGCTTTAAAAAATAGTTAGAGTCCTAAATCAGTTAACTGATAAGCAGCTCGGTATTCATAGCCTGCTTCTTTAATCTTTGGTTCTGCGCCACGTTCAACAATTACTGCAACGCCAACAACTATTGCGCCAGCTTCAATTAAAGCTTCCACTGCTGTTAGAACTGAACCACCAGTAGTAGATGTGTCCTCAACTGCTAACACGCGCTTGCCTTTAACATCTGGGCCTTCGATTCTGCGTTGTAGACCATGTGCTTTTTCTGCTTTGCGAACTACAAATGAATCAATCTTTTTGCCTTGCGCAGCTGCCACATGCATCATCGCTGTTGCAACTGGATCTGCGCCCAGTGTTAAGCCACCAACTGCTTCGTAATCAAGGTCTTTAGTTAGATCCAACATGACCTGGCCAACAAGGGGAGCGGCAACTGAATCCAGTGTCACGCGACGAAGATCCACGTAGTAATCCGCCTCTTTGCCGCTCGAAAGAATGACCTTCCCGTGCACAACAGCCTTGGAAAGTATGTGTTCTCTCAGAGTTTCATGTGAATTCATACTTTAACCTTACCGTGTCGCTCATTCATCGTTACATTCTGGGGATGAACGCGCAACGGTTAGAGACCTCACGATTAATGCAACGCTTTGGCTTTGGGCCACGTCCTGGTGAATACGCGCAAGCACTCAAAGATGGCGTTGCTGCAACACGAGCAAAGGTATTAACCGTTCCAGCAGTTGATGCAGGTGCGGCACGAGTCGTTGAACCTGAAATAACTGATTTAGGGAAGCGTCCGGCTGCTAACTCGAAAGAAATTGTTCCATTTTCAATTGCTTTGAGAAATCAAACTCAGCAAATGTCACTGTGGTGGCTAGATCGAATGGCGATGAGCGATCATGGTTTAACAGAAAAAATGACTTGGTTTTGGCATGGCCATTGGGCAACTTCGATACAAAAACTTAATTATGCGCTGCCTATGTTTCTTCAGAATAAAACATTGCGCGCTAACTGCTTAGGTAATTTTAAAACAATGTCACGCGCCATGATTAATGATGCTGCTTTACAGTTTTGGTTAGATGGACAAGAGAGCACAGTAAAATCACCTAATGAAAACTTAGGTCGCGAACTCATGGAGCTTTTTGTTTTAGGTGTTGGTCGCTATACAGAAGATGATGTCAAGGCATCGGCACGTGCGTTAACTGGATATCAGGTTGAAAAGAGCAGCGGCGTTGTAACTTTCAACGCAAAGCGCTATGACGCAAAACCAGTTACCATCTTAGGAACAACTCAAGTATTTACTGGTGAGACTTTGTCAGATTTCTTGGTTGCGCGTGATGATAATGCAACGTTTATTGCAGAGCGCTTGTGGTACCGATTCATGTCGAGCACAGAAGAGATGCCAAAGAGTTATTCTGCCAAGAGCGCGCTTTCAAATAGAGATATCGCAGCTGCTGTCACGGCAATGGCAAATGATCCTGCGATTAGAGATTCTAAGAATGATTTAGTTAAAGCCCCTGTGGAATGGTTTATCGCTGCATGCAGAGCGTTAGAGCTAACGCCATCAAATCTGAAGACACCTGGACAGCTCTTTAATTACTTGGACAAGCTAGGCCAAGTTCCATTTAACCCACCCAATGTTGGTGGTTGGCCTGCTGGAGGGGCGTGGTTGTCCTCTGCAACAGCGCAGTACCGAATTGCATTTGCAACGTGGCTGGTTAAGCAAAGTGATTTGCGTGCACTAACAGAGATTCCAGTTGGTTCACGTGTTGTAAAGAGTGCTGATTGGTTAGGCGTTGCCGAGTGGAGCCCACGTACTCAATCGACATTGCGTGCATCTCTAAATGATCCTGCGCAGTTTGCCTTGCTTGCATTGTGTAGCCCTGAATTTATCGTGAGCGCATAGGAGACCATCATGGATACAGTCACCAGAAGAAAATTTCTTAAGTTAACAACTGGCGCTGTTGCCGTTGGTGCAGCTGCTCCGCTACTTAGTATGAATGAGATCGCACAAGCTGCAATTGATCGACCTTTGCCAGCTAATACTCCAATTCTTGTCGTTGTTACGTTGTACGGTGGCAATGACGGATTAAACACCGTCGTTCCTTACACAGATCCTTTGTATTACTCACTTCGACCAGAGCTTGCTTACAAGCAAGAGGTTGTACTTCCATTGAACGCTGAACTTGCACTCA
>CANLAC010000127.1 GCA_947488645.1 Actinomycetota bacterium
ATTTCCACCGCTGGGTGTGAGACATGAGTGCCAGCAAAGACACGTGGAAACACTTTAATGAATTCGAGTTTGGACACTGGATGCAGGACCATGACATCAAATAAACCATCTCCGATGTTGGCGTTGGGACACACCAGCATGCCGGCTCCGTAAGACCTACCGTTTGCAACCGCAATCAACATCGCCTCGGTTGATATGGTGCGGTCATCTAAGGTGATTTCATAGTGTCTAGGCACAAAACGCGGAAGTTCGATCGCTATTGCCGCGTTGTATTTCATAGGCCCTTTAGGCCACTGCATCGTATTGGCCTTTTCATTCACGATTGAATCAAATCCGGTGGATAAAATGGCACCAAACCATTCACCGTCAACGAGACCAAGATCTATCGGAGTAGGCGGAGTCGTCGTCACTTGTTTCAGTTGCGCATCAACCTCATGTAAATCCCAACCTAATGTGCGCACAAAGTCATTTCCGGTTCCTGCCGGGATGATGGTGAAGGGAATTTGAGCCGGAACAACTATCTGCAAGATAATATGCATCAATCCATCACCACCAACTGCGATCACACCGTTACAGTCTGGATTTTTTAGAATGAAGGTTTTGAGATGGTCGCTTAAAGCAGCTGAGGAATTGCCAGTAACAATTGTGAATTCGACTTTGTTTTGATTCAAATATCCAGCTACATAGGTCCCGATTGTGGTTCCTCGTCCCTGTCCTGAAACAGGATTGATAACCAACGCCCACATGCGAGGACCTTATCGGCTATTCCTGTATAGGTGTTGGTGCCTCAATGGACATTGACCCGGTTTCGATGAGTTCCTGTTTTTTGTCTCGTCGCTTGTCTACCAATACCGCGATGCCTCCGGCCATGAAATAAAGAACAATCAAAGGCGCGGATAAAAGGACCATACTCAAGGGATCTGCGGTGGGTGAAAATGCTGCAACCACAAGAAAGATTCCAAAGACCCAAATTCGCCAAGGCTTAAGAATTGTTTTTCCACGAAGGAAACCAATGAGGTTAAAGGTCAACAAGAAAATTGGTAGCTCAAATGCCAACCCGACCAACAGAATAAGTCGGAGTACAAAGTCTAGATAATCATCGAATCGCACTAAGTTGCTGATTGAATTAGGCGTGAAACCGAAAAGTGCTTTTATAGCAACTGGCAGAATCAAATAACCGAGCGTCGCGCCCATTGCAAAAAATGGCGTGGCTGCAACAACGAACAAAACGCTTGTTCGCTTCTCTTTTCGATGAAGTGCTGGTGCGATAAATGCCCAGAGTTGATAGAGCCAAAACGGTGCTGAAACAATTACTCCTGCTAGCAAAGCAACCTTTATCTGAAGATCTAGTGGGCCCAAAACACCACTGATATATAACGCACCACAACTTGCCGAACCAGATTGCTGTGCAGCTTTCAAATCACAGACAGGTTTAGCCAACGTTGTGATTATTGGGTTATAGAAATACCAACCGCCACCAAATGCAATTAATACAGCGATTGCTGAACGAAGAATCCTTTTTCGTGCTTCGCGTAAGTGGTCAAGCAGTGGCATCCGTGCTTCATTTGCCGGCGCCATCAATTTACTTCTCTGTTTTGTCGTTTTCTTCTATCACGCCATCGTCAGCTTTCATTTCCTTCATTTCGCTCTTGAAGATTCTCATAGAACGACCGAGTGAACGAGCAGAGTCAGGTAAGCGCTTTGCGCCAAACAGAACGAGGACAACAATTAAAAGAATAACTATTTCTCTTGGACCTAAATTCATAGTACCTACTCCTTGGCTAATGATTAATCTAAGGCTACACCAGAGCCCATAGAGAGAAAAGTGGGATTTAGGCCTCTTTGTAACGATTAAGCATCAGTTGAGCCTTTTTGGCGACCTCGGAACGAATGTCTAAAGGCAGGTTCAGGACCACGGCGCTTCCAGATGCCATGACAGATCTCTCGATCCATTGACGAGAATAGGAAGAAAGTTCAATCGTTGCCTCAAGTGGCATGTCAGTAATCGCGAAACGTTCGGCAACATCTCTTGAGAGGCTTTTAGCCGTGATTTCGAAATTGATCTTTTCCTGATTAACGCCGTGGGCAGAAAACTGTGCCGGAACCTCGGCTGCAATAGCGCTTTCTATTCTATCTACACGAAATTCACGATAATCATTTGCGGTAAAACAATAGGCGCGCATGTACTGATGCCCATTCGTGTTAAATAAATCTATTGGCATCACAGTTCGTTCGCTGACCTGATCCTTATATAACGAGTGATAACGAATCTCTAAGCCACTATTTGCTTGAACTGCCTGCGAAATCGCCGCAGACACAGTTCCAGATGCGGCTGCAACAACTGATAGCTTAATTGGCACTCCTAGCATTTTCGTCAAACGCTGGCGAAGTGACTCCACAGAGGTGAGTAAATCAGTGCGATCCTCTGGGATTGATGAAGCTACTAAATCTAACCCAAGTAGCAGGGCAACGCCTTCTTGGAAAGTAATTGTTCGTGGTTTAGCCAGTGTGGTTGCATTCTTTATAGTTACATAGCCAGATTCGAACTCTAGATCCATTAATTCAAGTGGCGTATATCCAGGCAAACCGCACATCCACAATGTCATCAGATCGGCACTCATTTGTGTGGGTGTCACATCAAAGTGTGCAGCTAACTCCTTCAGAGCTATACCTTGATGGGTGTTAAGAAACGGAACAAGATCAAGTAGTCGCGCTGTCCGCAAAAGCGGCGCAGATACATTTTTACCCATGATTGACCATCAATGCTTTGAGTTGTTGAATAACCTGCTCACGTAGTTCAGCTGGTTCGTGAACAAAAACATCCTCCCCATGCCACAGGATTTGCGCAGTCAAGTACTCAAGTGTGTAAATGGGTACCTTGATTTGATCCCACTCCCCTAGATCAGTTACTGAAGTAGCCAAGGCTCGAAGTGCGTGTCCCTTGCCTTTTCTCACATCTATCATGGCGAATCTAAGCGATATTGCTGCATCAACTTGGTCTAACTCTAAATCGGAAGGGAATTCGAACTCTTCTTTGTTCTTACGGACAGTGATTGCGCCTTGGACGCGATCCAATCTGAAAGTTCGAACTTCTTCAACGCCCTTGTCGACACCGGATACATACCAAAAGCCTGATTTATTGGATAAAGCAATAGGAATAATTTCTCGTGGCTCTGCAACCAAATTTGGGGATAGATAGTTGAAGATCAAATAATCTGAGTTGCCTATAGCTCCGGCAATTGTTTCTAAGTCCTTTGAACTATTGGAAAGTTTGGGTGAGAGTCCTGGGATATCAATTGGATCGGCTGGCACACCAATAGAACTGAGTTTAAGGATCGCGCTCTGTGCTTGATCTGCAAATGCTGCACCTTGCCAAGCATCTGCAGCCAGAGATAA
>CANLAC010000128.1 GCA_947488645.1 Actinomycetota bacterium
CTGGGACTTTCCATTTGCCGTGTTTACAACATCAATTCCATTAGAAGGTGCGCTAGAAGGTAGCACCGCACAAGGATGGGTGTTGATTGCCTATGTTGTATTAATCGGAACGATCCTGCCGTATTTGTGTGTGATGGCAGGACTTAAAAATTTGAAGGCATCGACAACTAGTGCATTTGGTTTACTAGAACCAATATTTGTTGGCATCGTTGCCTGGTTTTGGCTTGGCGAATCATGGACAGTGATTCAACTTGTTGGTGGCGTTGTTGTGATCGCCGGTATCTATATGGCAGATCAAGCACGCAATAAAACTACTTAAGAACCGAAGTTATCTTCCGGTGGTGTTGTGCTTGCTTCACGCTGTTGCGTCCAGTCAGTTCCACTACCAGGGTTTTGTGGCATATCAAAGAACCGTGCATAGTGAAGCTGGGCTGAAACGGTAATTGTTCGAGTTGGTCCATTACGGTGCTTTGCAACAATTAGATCTGCTTCACCTGTTCGGTTTTGTGGGTCATACATATCATCGCGGTGCAACATGATGACAACATCTGCATCTTGTTCAATAGAACCAGATTCACGAAGATCTGAAAGCATCGGTCTTTTATCGGTACGTTGTTCAGGTCCACGGTTTAGCTGTGAGATTGCGATAACAGGAATATTTAACTCTTTAGCCATTAACTTCAATTGACGAGAGAACTCAGATACTTCCTGCTGGCGGTTTTCAACCTTTTTACCTGATGACATCAGCTGCAAGTAGTCAATAATAATCAATTTAAGGTCATGGCGTTGCTTGAGGCGACGGGCCTTTGCACGGATCTCCATCATTGAAAGGTTAGGAGAATCATCAATAAATAATGGCGCTTCTGAAATTTCACCCATACGACGAGCAAGACGTGACCACTCATCATCAGATAGAGATCCAGAGCGAATATTGTTAAGACCAACTCGTGCTTCAGCAGAGAGCATACGCATTGTGATTTCACTCTTTGACATTTCAAGAGAGAAGATGACAGATGTTAAACCGTCATGAATTGATGCATGGCGTGCGATGTCAAGGCCAAGAGTTGACTTACCCATCGCAGGACGCGCAGCAAGAATAATCATGTTACCTGGATGCAGACCATGTGTTAGTGCGTCAAGATCTTTAAATCCAGTCTTAACACCTTCAACACCAATACCTTTTGAAATCGCTTCGATTTCATCTAGTGCTTGTGGAAGAAGTGTTGAGAGTTGAACGTAATCTTCAGATGAGCGGCGCTCAGTTACGGCATAGACCTCTGCCTGTGCGAGGTCAACCATGTCATCGACTTCACCTTCGGTTGTGTAACCGTATTGAACAATCTTTGTTCCAGCTTCAACTAATCGGCGCATGATTGCGTGTTCACGAACAATCTTGGCGTAATAACCAGCATTAGCTGCTGTTGGAACAGAAGAAATAAGAGTGTGTAGATATGGAGCACCACCTGCGCGAGAAATATCTCCACGCTTTGATAGCTCTGCAGATACTGTTACCGCATCTGCTGGTTCTCCGCGACCATACAAATCAATAATTGCATCGTAAATTAATTCATGTGCTGGGCGATAGAAGTCGCGATCACGAATAATCTCAATAACATCTGCGATTGCATCCTTGGATAACAACATTCCACCAAGAACAGATTGTTCTGCAATTAAATCTTGTGGTGGTGTGCGCTCAAACTCAGCGCCAACAGAGTTGATGTTGGGATCACGAGGGCGGCTATTAGGAAGTTCTGCGATGCTCACGCGTTAAACCTCCCATAGGACACTGACAAGTGCGTTACCTGCTGCGCGTAACTTAAACCGTGGCCCCCTGTGAGCGCGAAGATCACCCGTTTGGCCTGGGGACAAGCTGTGGGTAAGTGGGTGGATAAGGGCGATTTCCTGTGTATGTAGCGGTGGATCGATTGTGCATAACTACTGGTGCTCACTCTCAACTCATCAAAAGGTGCAGGTCACAGGCGATATCTATGCACACAGCCCTGTGGAGGAAAGTATTTTCTGAGATATCAAATGATGAGATCAACCAACTTTTTCGACTTTGACCAACATTCCTTCAACGCCTTCTACTAGGGCTGAAATTTTCCATCCATCAATTACAAGTGAGTTGCCTTCTGAAAGTAATTCGCTTTGGGCTGTAATTGGTCCGTCACCATGATTAATTCGTGAGTCAATTTTATAGACCAATACACCTCGAGGAATGTAAATACTTCGTTGACGGACTTCGACGGCAATGGTTACACCCGGTTGGAGATTTATTAGAACTAGTTTTGGTTTATTACTCGAAACTTCAAGGCTTTCTAGATAGTGAACGGTCTCACTTTGGTTGCTTAAGCAACGAACCTGATCGTTTTCAAACCAGCCATTGAGAAACTTACTCCAACCAAAAAATTCTCTAGAGAAGGCGCTCATCATGTCCCAAGAGCCTGCAGGGTTTGGTCCTCCAGGAACTGATGGTCTCTGATCATTTAGAAAGACATAGAGGTCTTCCAATCCAAAAAGCGTGTGCCCAAGTTCGTGGGCGATGGTTCCAAAACTAGCGGCGTTCATTGAGGTTTCCAATGAAACTGCATTAGCTGTTCCATTTCGAGTTGGAAATCTTTGCCCTAGGAAGGCTTGTCCAACGCCGCGGCCAGGGTAGCGAACTGTTTCTAAAATAACTCCATCGTATAAATCAAAATTTACCGAAGGATCCACTTTGAGTAGAAACTCTTTTAACGCTTCGGTGTTGTTCTGCTGGGGACGAGGATTAGTTAATCCATAAGATTCCGCAGTTTTATCTATTGCTAACCATTTCGTTTTATCCAGAATTTCAAAACTGATATTTACTGCACCATATGAAGCTTTCTTATAAATATCTTGAACCTCAATAAAGACACCTTGAATGCGCGCTATATCTGCCTCTGAGAATGCAGGGGTATCGGTAAAACTCAAAGGTATGAATAGGATCTTTGGGTTCACCTTCCCAGAAAGTGCCCCTTGAGGGCGTGGAAAGCCATTAGAGCCACTACTTCTTGTTGATAGATCAGTTGTTTTACATAAGGACAATTCACTTAATGCTGAATATGGTGTTATCTCAGCTCTTGTACTTAAATTTGTTGGTGTTGGTGTTGGTGTTGGTGTTGGTGTTGGTGTTGGTGTTGGTGTTGGTGTCGGTGTCGGTGTCGGTGTCGGTGTCGGTGTCGGTGTCGGTGTTGGAACTGTCACACCTTTGTTCCAAACAAGTTTCTTTCCACTTTTAATGCATGTGTACTTCTTGCCTGCAACAGTTGAAGTTTGTCCCAACTTCTTACAACTCCCACCGGCTTTAATTGCTGCTGTTGCGTTAATAGGAGCAATGAGGGCCATGACTAAAAGGAATGAGAGC
>CANLAC010000129.1 GCA_947488645.1 Actinomycetota bacterium
CAGTAATTAAGCCAACAGCAGTTGTCATGATGCCGGTCTCTGCTCTGATGGCGGTGGCAAAAGGAACTTGAAAACCAGGCGTTGCCTTAATAGGTGCGTTATGAACATTGCCACCTGTTGAAACATCAACCAGGTCAACACCCAGTGCCTTTAACTGAGCGCAGAGTTCAACAGAGTCAATCAAGTTCCAGCCATCATCAACCCAGTCGGTGGCAGAGATTCTGACAAACAGTGGCGTGTCAGTTGGGATTGCTTTTCTAACTGCTGCAACTGTTTCTAGAAGAAATCTTGTTCTGTTTGCAAACTCTCCGCCGTATTCATCGTCGCGCTGGTTGGCAAGGGGGGAGTAGAACTGGTGAAAGAGATAACCATGAGCAGCATGGAGTTCGATGACATCAAAGCCAATCTTTACTGATCTAACTGCAGCCTCCACAAACTCTTGTGTGAGCTGATGGATTTCAGCAATCGTTAGTGCACGTGGTTCTGGATAACCTTCAAAGGCAATGGCAGATGAAGAGACAGCCTCCCAGCCGCCTTCATCTACTGTGGCCATCTTGTGATCGCCCCAAGGGAGCGCGCACCCAGCTTTGCGTCCTGCGTGAGCTAATTGGATTCCGATCTTCACATCGTGGCTATGTGCAAAATCAATTATTGGTTTAAAGGCTTGTGCGTGAGCTTCATCTTCGATGGATGGACAACCAATAGAGATGCGACCTTCAGGAACAACTCCTGTGGCTTCAACCATGATCAAACCCGTGCCACCTGTTGCAAAGGAACCGAGGTGAACATTGTGCCATTGGCCTACAAAGCCATCTGTAGCCATGTATTGGCACATAGGTGAAACCCAGATGCGGTTGTTAAATTCGACGTCGCGGATTGTTAATGGATCAAAGAGTGCGCTCATGTGTGCAGTCTAGAACTTTTCAGGTCTGTTGGATTGTTGAGTTTAAAGAGGTTTGAGTATGGTACTGTTTCTTGTACCACTCTCGAAAGGTCTCCCTCATGGCAATAACCGCCTCACAAGCACGAGCTCAGTTGTTTCCATTGATTGAGCAGGTCAATGCCGACATGAAGCCTGTTGTCATCACCTCAAAGGCTGGTAACGCAGTTTTAATTTCAGTCAGCGAGTATGAATCTATGATCGAAACTGCATATCTACTGTCCACACCTGCCAATCGTGAATGGTTGCTGGAGTCATTGGCTCAAGCCGATCGAGGAGAATTGCAGCCTGTCGAGTTTCCACTCACAGCAGTTAGTGAGAAAAGCAAGGCCAAGAAAAAGAGTAAGTAAGTTCAGTTGTGCCTAAAAACAAATTGGACCAAGTTCTCGCCACCCCTCGCGCTCTTGAAGATCTAGATTACTGGCGCACAAGTGGCAATCAGAAAAAACTGGATCGGATTAATGCATTAATCGCTAATTGTTTGGAGACTCCGTTTTCAGGAATCGGTGTGCCAGAGCAACTGAGGTTTCAAGACCAAGATACCTATTCACGACGCATAGATAAGACACATCGTTTGGTTTATCGCGTTGAGGGCAAAAAACTAGTAATTATTTCTGCACGCTTTCACTACCAGAAATAGCTATTTCAGGTTTGCAAGGCTGGCTTTAATAACAGCCTGGATTAACTTCACATCAACATCCCAGTCATTAGGCAACTGGATTGTCTTCTTTAAAGGATTGCCCTCTTTAAACTTTGGGGCAAACTCTTTCAAAACCTTGGCATCCCAAGGGGCGATCAGCACATGCTTACTGGATGCTGAAGCACCAAAGATGTAGTGCTTATCGAGCTTGACCATGGGCTGGTTATAGGCGATGACAAGTTCTAGCTCTGGGTACTTAGTTGTGATCGCTTTAAAGATTGCCTTCATGGTTTTTGCTTGCACGGGGGTCACGGATTTATAGAAATCAGCATGGGTTGCAAATCGTTTTGAACTTTCAGAGCCTCTTGAAAACATCACAAGTGCGTTGGCATGGGCTTGTGAAAATCCGTAGTTCTCTCGCAAGTGCGCAATTTGTTCTGGGTATTTCTTGCCTTCAAGTTTTGCCATGACCTTAAACCAGTAGGCCATCTTCTCGCCGTACTTGTTTTCTATGGCGGGAAAGTGGGCTTCACGGGAAGGATCTTTTGGCATGGGAAAAGAATAACCCCCGTGGCGATAGGGCCACGGGGGTTATGTCTCGTATCCATTCCCTCAAATGGAAGAGTTCTCTATGGGGAGTAGAGAAGATTGTTTAGATCGCTATGGTGCGCTCTGCGATCTGTGCTTGTAGTTCTAGGTCGTGGGATTCCATTGCTCGGCGTGAGCGGGCAAAGCGACCGCGCTCTTCATTTTCAAATTGAATGTGGTGGTCAACTGCGAATTGATTGGTGATCAAAAGGCTGAGCAGGTTGTTTGAGTCCATGGGCTTATGGTGAGGTGCCAAGGTTTCAGGCAAGTATTTCCTGTGTGAATGGTGAGTGAGCGTTTGGTTAACTACCTGTTTTAACAGGAAAAAGATGGTGGCCTGCACTACTTTTTGCCAATGAGTTCTTGGATCCAAAAGGTGGTGCGACGCCGCGAGGTGGTCGGTGGGCTGGGACTGTCCGCACTGCTTCTTCTCTTTCCATCATTGGCAGTTGCTGCTGGGCCGACGCTGAAAGCCTCAAAGCTTGGACAAAAAATTGTCTATCGCGGTTATGTCTACACAGTTGTTAAGTCCAAGGGAAAGCTGGTCTGGAAGCAAGGCGCAAAGGTTGCAACAGCAACTGCGAGTGCTAGCGCTAAGCCAAGTGCCTCTGCTACACCAACTGCATCTGCAACGCCTAGCCCAAGTGCTTCTGCAACACCGAGTCCAACTCCAACCCAAACATCTACTCCAATTCAAACACCACCTGCAACCCCTGATGGTGCATTTGTTGCTAACTCCTCTGAACTTAAAGAGGGTCAGGTAAAGATCATTGAAGTAAATACAACAAAAAACCAATACACATCATTCTCTTTTTCACGTCTTGGTGGAAAGGTTTATGCGGTCAGCATTATTTGCACACATGCTGGATGCAAAGTAGTTGTTGAAAAAACAGAACTTGTCTGTAATTGCCACTTGAGTATTTTTAGCCCCTTTGATGGAGCAGCACAATCAGGCCCAGCTAGATTGCCTTTGACGCGCTATGTGGTGACAGAGCAGGATGGAAAGATCTACATCAAGCCATAGAAAGGTTTAGATGTGATTAAAGAGGGAGATTTAAACTTCCTTCAGCGAAGTACGGTCTACTCCACGACGCTGGAAAGCACTCTCTGACACTGGGGCCTTAGCTTTGATCACTATTGATGCTGTG
>CANLAC010000130.1 GCA_947488645.1 Actinomycetota bacterium
TTGAACCAGCTGTTCCGCCAAATCCGCGAAGAACAGCCTTTGCATTTGCTCTGTCGCCTTCAAAGATAATTGGTGTGTTCTTAGCAAGGGCGGTTGTGCCTGTGTAAGAAACGGTAGTGCCGTTAATAGCAATACCTAATAGGGCATCTTCGACATCTGCGGTATTAATGATTGTTCCCACCAAAACGGCGTTTCCTCCGCCTGCTGCAACTACAAGCAGGTTAAGAATCTTGATGTTATTGCCATCTTTTATAATTGAACCTTCAACGCCATCTGTTACTTGCTTGACCTGGCGGGTAGAAGCATTTTGTCCTGCTCCGCATCCACTGAGTGAGACGGCTAATACTGCGATAGCTATTGCGGAAATAGTGCGACGCATAAGGGCAATTGTCTCACATCAAATAAGCATTAAATAACGCTACTTTTATCGGGTTTTGTGATCTAAGGATTACTGGTAGAATTGACCCTCTAGCGAAGGGCAACACATGACATTTAAGGTCGGCGAAACCGTTGTTTATCCTCATCACGGGGCAGCATTAATCGAAGCTATTGAAACTCGTGTGATCAAGGGTGAAGAAAAGACCTACCTAGTGTTAAAAGTTGCTCAAGGCGATCTAACAGTCCGCGTTCCTGCAGACAACGTGGATCTAGTCGGAGTTCGTGATGTTGTTGATTCAGCTGGCCTAGATCGCGTATTTAGCGTGTTGCGCCAGCCATACACAGAAGAGCCAACAAACTGGTCACGCCGTTACAAGGCCAACTTAGAAAAGCTTGCTTCAGGTGATGTTATTAAGGTTGCCGAAGTTGTTCGCGATCTCTACCGTCGCGATCTAGATCGTGGATTATCAGCAGGTGAAAAGCGCATGCTCGCCAAGGCGAAGCAGATCCTTGTGTCAGAGCTTGCTCTCGCTGAGCGCACTGATGAAGAAAAGGCTGCAGTAATCCTTGACGAGGTTTTAGCTTCTTAATTCATGACACCTTCTCTGAAGGTTGTTGTGGCGATTACATCGCCAATCGCTTTCGAACTACTTAATAAAACTTCAATCCTACAAACGACCTTTGGTGTGGCACGGGCATTTACTATCGAAACATCTATCAACACTGATTTAGCTGTTGCGGTTACTGAAGGCGATGCCCACCGTGTTGCAGATCTTGGCTGCGAAATTCTTGTGTGTGATCCAAATTCACCAGCATCCCTTGCTGCAGCGCTTAAAACCGCAAAGCCTTTTGATCTGGTTTCTATTCATGATTCACAGCGCCCACTCACCCGCACAACACAATTTCACCGCACGGTGGAAGGTTTAATCGGAGATGTTGATGCGGTGCGACCTGCAGCTGCCTTTACAGAAACGCTTAAGGCTGTGACATCTGATGAAATGATTGAAAAGACGATCGATCGCACATCAATGCTGCGTATTTCAACCCCTGAAATGATTCGTTACAGCGCAATTGATTTTGAAGGCACTGCATCAACCTGGTTTGTTCCATTAAAGGCCGATGCCAGAGTTGTAACGGTAGATGCAGACCCTGAAAGTCTGCGGGTTAATTCAGCAGCTGAGATTGCCTTGATGGAGTCTTTTGTTCACTGGCAACAAACTATCGCCCAGTAAGACTTAATCGAAGGCTCAGGACGCGACCGTTGATTGTTTTACGGAAAGCTTTACTTACTTTGTTTTGAAACAATTTCGGCAAGGATTGGGGCGGCTGCAGCCCACTCAATGCCGTAAATTTTTTTAAATGATTGGTTGAATGTTGTTCCAGGTACATTTTGAAGTATGAGGTTCATAACTGAATCTATTCCCCCGATCGCAGCAAGTGCTTCAACCGTGGCGTAGCCCAATGTATAAACATACTTCTGCAGTGCAGGATTGGAAACAACGATATCAACACCGTCTACTGGCACGAGTTGCTCATAAAATTGCAGTATGTTTGCAGGAGAGAAATCTTTGAGTGATGCATCAGGTGGGAATTTCTTAATCTGACTAGCTTGATTCCATTTATAGGACTGTAATGTCTGATTCGCCCCAAGTTTTTGTATTAACGTCGCATGTCCTTCAGTGACCCATCTAGGGTTTCCTGTCACCCATCGTCCATATGCTGGTTTTGGTTGGAAAGACTGAACAACATGCACAAATTCGTGAATGTCTTGTTCTGCATATTGACTGCGCTCAGACCACCATGGATTATTTGGTACAGCAGTCTCAACATACCCTTTCCAATTTTGTAAACTCCCAGCGCTTGCGAGTTCGCAATCATTTTCATTCTTACATGAGTAATCAACTGTCCAATTCCACCAAGACGCTCCGTCATTATCTTGGAAAAACTTCTTGGCCCACGCTTTATCACTGTGATTGTAATAAATTGCGTAAACTTCATCGGGTTGTTTAAAGTTTTTCATCAAATTTGACGCCAGAGTAAATGCAGCGGTGGGATTGATGACACTTGGTTTTGTATTTGGCCCCACTAAAACAGTTAACTTATATTTTGGTTGATAATTACTATCTATAAGAAGCTGACCTTTGTTGAAGACATTTGTTGCGATTTCAGAATAATTGGCCGCAATATTGTCCCAAGTGAGGACTATCGGAGTTGGTGTTGGTGTTGGAGTCGGAGTTGGTGTTGGAGTCGGAGTTGGTGTTGGTGTTGGAGTTGGTGTTGGTGTTGGAGTCGGTGTCGGAACAGGCTTTGCAATCGCTACACCTTTATTCCACACCAATTTCTTGCCAGATTTAATACAGGTGTATTTCTTTCCTGAGGATGTGGCAATTGATCCTGCCTTCGTACAACTCGCCCCAGCTTTAGGAGATGCAGCATAAATTGGAGAGGAAAGAGTGATCATCAAAATCAGTAGAAGTGCAAGGATTAATCTCTTCCGCATTGAATTAGCGTAATTTATCGACAGTCAATTAACTAGCCTAATCTGGTCACTTTTTTCTAGATATGTGCAAACTCCACGCAATCTTTACTTCTGTTTCTTTAAGTTTCTATACT
This sequence comes from Actinomycetota bacterium, assembly GCA_947488645.1. Lineage (GTDB taxonomy): Bacteria > Actinomycetota > Actinomycetes > Nanopelagicales > Nanopelagicaceae > Planktophila. The sequence goes on from CANLAC010000130.1 coordinate 2,992, forward strand.
CTCGCAGCATCTTAAAAGGCTTACCAAAGGTTGCCTTGGGCAAAGTCCATACCAAAGTCTTTGGTGTGCGCCAGAAGCGTTTCCATAATCTGTATGGCTTCGTTGCAATTCGGTGTGGCAGATCCTTTAGATAGTTTTCCCACAGATCATTGCTCTCATGTTCAACACGTGAATTACAGACCGAGCATGTTGTTGAAACCAGCAGGCGACCTGCATAGACCAGCTCGTGCAGTGTTTCTTTATGGCAGTGAGCACAGTTAAGTTCGGCTTCTAATACTTCTTTACTCAATCTTTGTACCCCCTTCTGGC
>CANLAC010000131.1 GCA_947488645.1 Actinomycetota bacterium
TCAGAGACAGTTAAAACTGCAAGAGCGCGGCGTTGTTTACGTGCTGCAATTGAATACAGCGCATTAGCTTCCATCTCAACACCAAGTACTCCGTGTTGGATTAACTTTTGCGCAGAATCTGTTTCATCATAGAAATAATCCATTGAGGCAATGCCGCCGATGTGAACATTGGGATTTCCCTTAGATGCTTCATAGGCAGCAAGTAATAGTTTGAAATCTGCGTGCGGTGCAAAATCTAGGTTGTTAGTAAAACGACGATTGATATTTGAATCTGTTGACGCAGTCATCGCAAGGATGACATCGCCAATCTTTGTCTTTTCTAGCAAGCCACCACATGTTCCGATACGGATTGCTACTTGAACATCGTATTCATTGAAAAGTTCAGTTGCATAAATAGAAATAGATGGCAGACCCATGCCGGTTCCCATTACAGAGACTCGTTCACCTTTATATGTTCCGGTGAAACCAAACATGTTGCGCACTGCATTAAATTGCGTGACATTTTCTAGGTAGTTATCTGCAATCCACTTAGCGCGCAGTGGGTCGCCAGGTAGAAGGATGCGATCGGCAATGTCGCCTTTTTTAGCCGAGATATGTGGTGTGCTCATGAAGGGAGCCAACCACATCTGGGAAGGGGAGTAGCCTTGTTTCCATGGCGATTTTGGTAACGGAAGGTGAAGGCCTCAGGCTGCAATTGAGCCCCCTGGAACAGCTGGCTGCCTGCTGGCCAGCCCCAAAAGCACTTGTCGGTCAGGTGGAATCGGTCGAATTTGTTGAAAATCTGTGGACCACCCAGGTTCTTCAAGGAGTTCGGGCCCCAGGCACCTCCTTTCCATATGTGGTGCTCATTGGGGTCATGCGCAGGCTCAAAACCAAGGATTTTTGCGTTATTAAGCGTAAAAAGCCCGGGGTAATCATCACTTTTTCTGCAGGAGCCTTCCAGAGGTGGATCTATACCCTCGAGGGGTCCCGACACGCCGAAGAGCAAATTCTGGCTGGATTAGGGCCCATCGCTCAATAAAAGGAGTAAAAGCACGGATTTGCCTCGCGTGAGCGGGTTGGGTTACCCTTCGCGTCTGCTCTTTTTTAGAGCTTCTTTGCTTGCGTGCGTAAATAAGTTGAAAAACTTTTTACTCCACACATGCGAATCGGGTGCAACACACCCGACCGCGTGGGTCGGCAAATAAGCGTGAATAAAGATCAGTAACGAAGTTACGAATGGAGATGAAGTGCCAACAATTCAACAGCTAGTTCGTCGTGGTCGTGCAGAAAAGACTACGAAGACAAGCACACCTGCACTTAAGGGTTCACCACAACGACGCGGTGTTTGCACACGCGTTTATACAACAACCCCTAAGAAACCAAACTCTGCTCTTCGCAAGGTTGCACGTGTACGTCTTACTAGTGGCATGGAAGTCACTGCATACATTCCAGGTGAAGGTCACAACTTGCAAGAGCACTCCATTGTTCTTGTTCGCGGTGGTCGCGTAAAAGACTTGCCTGGTGTTCGTTACAAGATCATTCGCGGATCACTAGATACACAAGGTGTTAAGAACCGTAAGCAATCTCGTTCACGCTACGGAACTAAGAGAGAGAAGAAGGCTAGCTAATGCCACGTAAAGGCCCCGTTGTTAAGTCACCTGTTGTTGCAGATCCTGTTTACAACTCACCAGTTGTTACTGCGCTAATTAACCGCGTTCTTCTACACGGTAAGCGTTCAACTGCTGAAGCGATTGTGTACAACGCACTTGAAGGTACTCGCGCTAAGACTCAGGTTGATCCACTGATCACTTTGAAGCGCGCGCTAGATAACATCAAGCCAGCTGTTGAAGTTCGCTCACGCCGTGTTGGTGGAGCTACTTACCAGGTGCCAGTTGAAGTTAAGGCAAGCCGTTCAACAACTTTGGCTCTACGTTGGTTAATCGATTACTCACGTTCACGCCGCGAAAAGTCAATGGCAGAGCGTTTAATGAATGAACTTATTGATGCAAGCAACGGCCTTGGTGCTGCTGTAAAGCGTCGCGAAGATACCCACAAAATGGCGGAAGCAAACAAGGCGTTTGCTCACTACCGCTGGTAACAACTAAGTAAACAACGAATTTACGAAAAGACGAGAAGAGGAATATAAGTGTCAACAGTAGAAAAGATCGATCTAGCTACGGTTCGCAACATCGGAATCATGGCTCACATCGACGCGGGAAAAACCACGACTACTGAGCGCATCCTTTTCTACACAGGTATTAACTACAAGATCGGTGAAGTGCACGAAGGTGCTGCAACCATGGACTGGATGGAGCAGGAGCAAGAACGTGGAATCACGATCACTTCAGCTGCAACAACATGTATGTGGGACAACCACCTCATTAACATCATTGACACACCAGGCCACGTTGACTTCACAGTTGAGGTAGAGCGTTCACTTCGTGTTCTAGATGGCGCAGTTGCTGTATTCGACGGTGTTGCCGGTGTTGAGCCACAATCTGAAACTGTATGGCGTCAAGCAGATCGCTACTCAGTTCCACGTATTTGTTTTGTTAACAAGCTAGACCGCACAGGTGCATCATTTGATAAGTGCGTAGGCATGATCAAGGATCGCCTCAACGCTGTTGCTCTAGTTCTACAACTTCCAATCGGTGCAGAGTCTGACTTCCTTGGCGTTGTCGATCTGATCGCAATGAAGGCGCTTACCTGGCGTGGAGAAACACAAAAGGGTGAAGATTACACAGTCGAAGAAATTCCAGCTGACATGGTTGAAGCATCAAAGACAGCTCGTTTAGCAATGCTTGAAACTCTTGCTGAAAACGATGATCAGTTGATGGAGAAGTTCCTTGAAGGAATTGAACTAACAGAGGCAGAAATCATCGCTGGAATTCGTCGCGCAACACTTGCTGCAAAGCTTTCACCAGTGCTAACTGGTTCTGCATTTAAGAACAAGGGTGTTCAGCCAATGCTTGATGCTGTTGTTCGCTACCTTCCAAGCCCACTAGATGTTGATGCAATCGTTGGTCATGACATGAATGATCCTGAGAAGGAAATCAAGCGTCTGCCAAAGAATGAAGAACCATTCTCAGCTCTTGCTTTCAAGATCATGACAGATCCACACCTTGGAAAACTTACTTTCATCCGCGTGTACTCAGGTGTTCTAGAAACTGGTTCAACAATCTTGAACTCAGCTAAGGATCGCAAAGAGCGCATCGGAAAGATTTACCAGATGCACGCTAACAAGCGCGAAGAGCGTGACAATGTTGGTGCAGGAATGATCGTTG
>CANLAC010000132.1 GCA_947488645.1 Actinomycetota bacterium
CATCGTTGCGTCATGACATTGTTACTGGTGCGATCAAATACTTTGATGCCCAAGTTGATGATGCCCGCCACACAATGGCAGTTGCACGAACCGCAGCACGTCACGGCGCAATCATTGCAACCCAAGTTTCTGCAGAATCTTTAATTCGTGAAGGCAAGCGGGTTGTTGGTGTTAATGCTCTTGATCTAGCATCAGGAAAGAAGATTGCGATTAAGGCCGGTGCGACAATCATGTGTGCAGGTGTGTGGAGCGATCAATTACATGAGCGTTTCGAATTAACTCCTGGATATCACGTGACAATGAGTAAAGGCGCGCACATTGTCGTTCCTGGATCTGCCATCAAATCTGATGCCGGAATTATTTTAAAGACCCCAGTCTCAGTGTTATTCATAATTCCGTGGGGGGATAAGTGGATTGTTGGTACTACCGATACTCCATATGAGGGCGATCGAGCAGAACCTTTTGCTACTCGCGAAGATGTGCAATACATCTTGGATCAAGCCAATCGGGTTCTTGAACCAAAGCTGCAAGCAGATGAAATTATCGGCGTGTATGCAGGATTGCGTCCATTAGTTGCAAACAATAAGAGCGCAACGACAACCAAGCTTTCACGTGAACACACAGTAGATCGACCAGCAGCTGGATTTGTGTCTATTGCCGGCGGTAAGTACACGACATATCGCGTAATGGGCAAGGATGTTGTTGATCGCGCCGTAATTGAACTACGCAAATTAACTCAAGAGTCTGTAACAGAAAAACTCCCATTAGTAGGTGCCGATGGCTACTTTGCATTAGAGCAACAGAAAGAGCGTATTGCTCAAGAATCTGGGCTAGATGTTGAAACAGTTACACATTTACTCAATCGCCATGGATCACTTATTAGCGAGATCCTAGAAATAATTGAGGAACAACCAAAGCTAGCCGCCAAACTAGATGCGAACTTGCCATATATCAAGGCTGAAATTGTTTATGCAACCTCACATGAGGGTGCGCGCTCTGTAGATGATGTAATTTCTCGCCGAACACGCCTATCTTTTGAAGCGGTCAATCATGGTGTGCATCTTGCTGATGAAGTTGCAGCACTGATAGCACCAGTTCTTGGTTGGAGCGCAAAAGAGCGTAAAGAATCTGTTGCGCAATACGTGGAATTAGTTGAACGCGAAATCGTAGCTCTAGATGAGCTGCTTGAGGTTAATTCTTAATCTGCCCTCTGCAACCATCAGTAGTTGGCTTCTTAGTAGCAGTTGGTGAAGGCGTTGGCTTAGGCGTTGGTGTTGGCCCTTGTGTAACTTCAAAAGTGACGGGAAATGTTGATTCTGCATGAGTTCCAGAAACATCTTGGAATAAAACTTTTCCAACATATGTGCCAGCTAATACACCTTTGAGTGCAAGAGTCCACACACCACTAGTTTCTCGCAAGATAGTTTGGGTCGGCTTTGTGGCTGGTGTTGTCGCCTTATCAAAAACCAATTTGACGCTTCCTGTCACAACGGGAGAGCCACTTGGACGCACAACATTTACCTTAAAGGTAACAAGTTTGTTTGTTGTGCTCGCCGATTGGCCAACAACAGTTAAAACCGTTGGCTCTTGCTGTGGCATCAAATCAACAAGTGTTGGCGCCCAGGTTCCCTTTGCCAAATCTAGGAATGATGATGGGGTGCCGCGAAAGACGTTTAGATCTAATCTATTTCCCGGAACTCCGTATTTGGGAGCAATTCCGCATGAGGAGTATTGCCACACAGTCCATTGGGAATCGCAGTTTGCACCTGTCCATGAGTGCACATAGCAACCACCAGTTTTAATACCTGGCTGGTTAATCGGATTGGCTGGATCAATTGCATATTGGGCTAACCACAATGGATATTGGGCGAGCTCAGGTGAACGTGTCATAGAACTTTCTAGAAAGTTTGCATAAGAGTAGAGAATGGGAGTTTTACCTGTCTTCTCTTTAACAGATGCTAGAAAAGTTGTTGCCCACAAAGTCACAGCACTTCGTGTTGCATACTTTTGGCACGCACCCGAAGAGGAGTAACGAACACACTTATTTTCTAGATCTAGTGCATATGGCAAGTCCTTATCGCTATAGCCACCCATAGATGCTAATCGCCATACAACTTTCTGGGCTTGTGCCAGAGCATCCTTTTTGATGTCTTCTGGGTCTGTTACATCAGGCAAGACTGCGTAGTGATAAAAACCTGTGTATATACCTGCAGCTTGCGCAGCATGGTGATCCATTGCAGCGTATTTAACAGACAACAGATCAGCTGATTCACGAGTATCTGATGCCTTGATAAATACGAATCGCATTCCTGCTTCATACATCTTCACAAAATCAATAGCTTTATCGTTGGGGTGCTGCCAACGGCTGATATCAGCGCCATGAATGCGACCACCAGGGCCAGTTAAATCAATAAATTGAGCAGGATCAGTATTTGAGATCTCAGGTTGCTGCTTGACGGTGATCGAGCGAATGGGTGAGTACAAACTCTTTCCAGCTATCACGGAAACAGCGCGATAGCGAACATTCGCCTTTAGCGCAGTGGCAAGGGCGGTAACTTTCCAGGTTCCAACTTTGGTGACCTTTGTCGTAAAGCGAGTTGTCGTCCACTTTCCATCTGTATCAACTTGGATCTTTACAGTAGTCCCTGAGCGGTTGGGTTTGAGATTTCCATACAAAGTGAGCAAAGTTTCAGAAGCACTGGGTGTTTGCTTGACTGACATAGATAAGACAGAGGTGGCTGCAACAGATTGCGGCGCCCCTACGACTGCAACTACTAAAGACAGGGCAAGTAGATAGATCTTGAGTCTCATTGTTCGATAATCTCAACATCTATGCCGATAGTAGATTTGATCGCTTCAACTAAGGCAGCTTTCAGATTAGGTCGAGTTTCTGAGTACTCATGTGAGGTTGCAAACTTCCGGCTATCTGAAAAATCTAATGTCAAAGTTCCATTCTCAAATGAGCTTAAGCGAGCATCAAAGTATGCAATCCATGCAACGCGATTTTCTGACTCGAGGGCATCAAGCACCTGGTTCCACTGCGCCCGAATCTCAACTAGCTCCATAAGCGCGAACTTTACCTTTGTAACTTCAAAGA